>JAGWRY010000195.1 GCA_028869495.1 Elusimicrobiota bacterium
CCGCGGGGACGGCGGCGGGCGCCGGCGCGGCGAGCAGAGCGGGCGCGGCCGGGAGCGAGCCGAGATCCGCCGACGGAAGGCCGGCGGCCGCGCCGGCGGGAGCGGCGGAGACTGCGCCGAGGTCCGGCAGGAGGACGGGGCGCACCTGCGCCGAGGACGGAACGCTCAGGATCGCGGCCAGGGCCGCGGCCGACGCGAAGCGAAAGTGTTTCATGGCCCCAGTCTAGCGCGGAACGCCCCGCGGATGGGTGCCGAAAGGCCCTGTTTCGGGCCCGGCAAAGGACCCCCTCCGGAAGGGACTCAGCGGCGCCGGTGCGGACGGGAGCGGCGGACCGGGAAGCGGCGCTCGTTGCGCTTCATCTTGGCGAGCGCGGCCTCGTCGAGGTCCACGCCGGCGGCGTCGGCCAGGCGCGTCAGATAGATGTAGGTGTCGGCCAGCTCGTCGGCCAGGCGCGCGCGCAGTCTCCCCGACGGGCGGACGGACTGCGCAGGGGTCAGCCACTGGAAGAGCTCGACCACCTCGGCCGCCTCCTTGACCAGCGCCATCGCCAGGTTCTTCGGCGTGTGGTACTTCGTCCAGCGCCGCGCGCGCGCGAAGCGCTCGAGGCGGTCCTTCAGCAGGGCGCGGCGGTCCACGGCCCATTATCGCACAGTGCGCGCCGCCTTCGGAAGCGACGGGGGCCGCCCCGACGGGCGGCCCCCGTGACGAGAAGCGGCGGCGCCGCGGCTAGCGCGGCGTTTCCTCCATCTTTCGGCTGGCCTCGGCCAGGGCTTCGAGCGCCCCGACGGGAGGCGCGCCGCCGACGACGCGCCGCCACAGCACCTCGAGCGCGCGGCTCCTCTCGGCGTCCGACGGCCACCACGACAGGGCGACCAGGCGTTCGAGCGCCGGCTTCTGCCACGAGGCGTCGAGCGGCACCGACTCGAGCATCGCCTTCGCTTCGACCCGCCGTCCCTGGTCGCACAGCACGCAGCCCAGGAACTGCCGCGCCTGCCAGTCCTCCGGCGCCAGCTCGACGGCGCGCCGCAGGGCCGCCTCCGCGGCCGCCGGCTGTCTGAGCGCCCACTGGCAGGCGCCCAGGCCGAACCAGGCCTCGCTCCACTCCGGCGCCGCCTCGGCGGCCCGCTCGTAGAGCGGGAACGCCTCGCGGTAGAAGCGCCGCGAGTAGAAGGCGCGCGCCAGCCGGTTGAGCTGGGGCGCGTCCGTGCCCCGGCCCGCGGACTCGCGCGCGGCCTCCAGCGCCTCGGGCATCCGCCCCAGGTCCAGGTAGGTCTCGACGAGCGCGAGGCCGACCTCGCCCCCCGCCGTCCGCGTCCGCCGCAATCCCTCGAGGACGACCCGGGCGCCCTCGGCGTCGCCGAGATCGCGCCGCGCCATCGCCGTCCCCATCAGCAGGTCCGCGTCGCCGGGGAAGCGGCGCTCCCCCTCCTCGAACGCGGCCAGCGCCTCCGCGGGCCGGCCCGCGCGCAGCAGGCCCAAGCCCTTGTCCTCGTATTCCTCGCTCGTGTAGCTGGACATTGTCCCCTCCTTGCGTCCTCATACGCTTTCTCGGAGACCACCGGGGCCGCTCCCATAAAAGAAGCGACCCCGGCCCGCGGCGGGCAAGGGTCAACTGCGCTTTCGGCCGCTTTAGGTCCCGTTGAGGCCGGGGCCAAGTTGCACCTTAAAGTCCCACCGTCAGACGTGCGTCCGACGTCTTTAGTGTAACAGGGGCGCGCGGGAGCGTCAAGGCCCGCACGGGTTCATGATATCATCACCGGGTGATCCTGCCTCGTCCCGGCGCCTGGGGCCTGTCCGGCGCCTGGGGCGTCTTCGCCCTCTTCGTCATCCCGGTCGGCGGCGGCATCCCCGCCGGCGTCGCCTTCGGCCGCTACCACGGCGTCGCCTGGCCCGCGATGGAACTGCTCTACTTCCTGTCCGACGTCCTGCTGGCCAGTGTCTTCGAGCCCCTGATGCGCTGGATCCTGCGCGCCTCCCGTCGCGTGCCCGCGCTCGACCGCTTCAAGCAGTCCCTCAAGAACTACGTGCTGGCGGTCCTGCGTCTCTACGGCCCGTCCGGCGGCCCCTTCGCGCTGATCCTGATCGCCTTCGCCGTCGACCCGATGACCGGCCGCGCCGCGACCCACGCCGCCGGCCACGGCGTCGTCGCGGGCTGGGCGATGGCGATCGCCGGCGACATGCTGTACTTCACGCTGATCATGGCCTCGACCCTGTGGCTCAACTCGATCCTCGGCAGCGGCGTCGAGGCCGCGACCATCGTCACCGTCGCGATGTTCGCGATTCCGTACCTGATCCAGAAGCGGCGCGAGAGCCGCGCGGCCTGATCAGGGCGCGGGCAGCTCGTCCCAGCCGTAGGCGACGACCGGCAAGAGCGCCGTCCCGATCTCGAGGAACTTCTTGTCGGGCAGGAGGCGCCCGCCCATCCTCTCGTAGAAGGCGCGCGCCGGCGGATTGCCCTCGAAGACCCAGACCAGCATCGCGCGATGCCCGAAGGCGCGCAGGGCCGCGACGCTCTCGGCGAACAATCGGCGCCCCAGGCCGCGGCGCCGGACGGACGCGAGCAGATAGATCGCGTAAAGCTCGCCGTCGTAGCGCTCGGGTCCCGAACGCGCGGGCCCCGCGATCGAAAAGCCCACGATCCCGGACGCGGGGTCCTCGGCCACCAGGCTCGACTGCGACGCGCCGTTTCGGACGAACTGCTCGCGCCGCGCCCGCGCGCGGTCCGCGACGCTCAGCCCGTCGAGGACCTCGTCCGGCACCAGCCCGCGGTAGGCGGTCCGCCAGGAGTCCACGTGCACGCGGGCGATCGTCTCGCAGTCCTCGAGGCGGGCGGGGCGGATCTTCATTCAAGAAAATCGGAGAGGGTGGGATTCGAACCCACGGAGGCTGTTAACCCCGGCGGTTTTCAAGACCGCTGCCTTAAACCGCTCGGCCACCTCTCCCAAAGCGTCTAGTCCAGCTCGCCGAGCGCGGTCAGCGAGCCCGCGGCCGCGGCGCGCACGCCCGGGTTCGGATCGTCGCGCAGGCGGCGCAGGGCCGCGACCGCGCGCGTCCCGCCCAGGCGCCCGAGCGCGCGCGCGATCGCCAGGCGCACGGAGCCGTCGGGAGACTTCGCCGCGATCGTCAGCGGCAGGACGGCGCGCTCGTCGCCGGACTTGCCGAGGGACTCGGCGGCCAGGGCCGCGTACGGCGAGTCCGCCTTGTTCATCAGCTTGACCAGATGGTCGAGGCCCGGGGTCTCGTCGAGCTTGGCCAGGTAGTAGGCGGCGAGCACGGCGGCTTTCTCCTCGCCCGGATCCTCCTTGAGCCAGCCCTCGAGCCGGCGGACCGACTCCTTGCGCCGCTTGCGCGGGCCGGCCAGCGCCAGGCCGTAGGCGGCCTCGATGTTGGCGAACTTGCTGGGCATCTTGAGGCCCTGCTCGAGCGTCGCGACGCAGCGCCCGTCGCCGATGCGGCCCAGCGACTCGAAGACCGCCTGCGTCAGGTCGTCGCTGGCGCCGACCAGGCGCCGCAGGGCGGGCACCGCGTTCTGGTCCTGCAGGCGCCCCAGCCCGCGGACCGCCGCCTCGACGACGCGCGGGTCCTTGTCGCCGAGCGCCGTCTCCAGGATCGCGACCGCGGGCTTGCCGCCGCAGCGGCTGAGCGCGTCCGCGGTCTCGACGCGCAGGACCTGCAGCCCGGCCGGCAGCTCCCCGAGTTGGAGCGTCATCGAGTTCAGGTAGTCCCAGGTCCGCGTCAGCTCGTCGACGGCGCGCGGATCGCCGGCCCGGCCCAGCGCCGCGACGATCGCGGTCGTCGTGCGCGGGCTGTCGTGCTTGACGTCGAGGGCGAGCAGCAGCGACTCGACCGCTTTTTTGCCGCCGAGCCGTCCCAGCGCCGGCGCCAGGCGCACGCGGTCGTCGGCCGTGCCCTGATCGAAGTCGCGCAGGAGCGTCTTCTCGCGCACCCGCGCGAGGGCCGGCGCCGCGCACAGCGCCAGCAGGAACAGGGATGCGGCTGGATGCGATCTCATCCTCCAAGAATAGCCGGATGGGGCGCGCTTGTCCAGGCGCGCGCGGCGCTTGCGCGCTTGCGCCCCTTCCCTTATACTCCCCGCGTGGACAACGTCACCCACACCTTGTGCGGGTTCGCGCTCGGCGAGGCCTTCTTCCGCGAGAAGCACGGAAGGCGCGCGGTCACGATCTCGGCCTGGGCTTCGAACCTGCCCGACGTGGACGTCGCGGTCCTACTGACGCGCGACCCCGGCGCGATCGTCCTGCGCCGCAGTTTCGGCCACTCTCTGCTGCTCCTGCCGTTCTGGATCGCCGGGCTGTCCTGGATCTTCAAGAAGCGCTACTCCGACATGGCCTACGTCGACATCCTGAAGATCGTCGGCGTCAACGCCGGGGCCCACGTCGTCTTCGACCTGATCAATTCCTTCGGCGTCCAGCTCCTGTGGCCGCTGAGCGCGCGGCGCTGGGAGTGGTCGATCGTCTTCATCGTCGACCTGTTCCTGGCCGCCTGCCTGGCCGCCCCGCATCTGGTCCGCCTGTCGAAGCGCTGGCGCCCCCGCTTGAAGGAGGCTTCGCGCGCGGGGCTGGCCGCGGCCGCCTTGTATCTGCTGGCGTGCGCCGGCCTGCGCGCCAGGGCGATGAGCCTGCTCCGCGCGACCGAGCCCGGCGCGAGCTTCGTCTACGCCTTCCCGGAGCCCTTCGGCCCCCTGCGCTGGCACGGCGTCGCGCGCTATCCCGGCGTCTGGCGCCAGCGCCTGGTCGAGCCGCTCGCGGGGAGGGCGCTCGCCGAGCCGGACGTCCCGACCGACGACGGCGCGCCCGCCGTCGCGGCCGCGGCGGCCTCGCCGTTCGGCCGGCGCCTGCTGACCTTCTTCAAGGCTCCGGTCTGGAGCGCGGCGCCCGAGCCGGGAGGGACGCGCGTCTCGATCCGCGACCTGCGCTTTTCCTCGCTGACGCTCCGCCACGAGGGCTTCGGCTTTTCCTTCGACGTCGGCCCGGACGGGCGCGCGGTCCCCCGCGGCGTAAGGATTTGGTAGGGTAAAGAAATGAGCGCCAGCGAGGCCGAGCGGCTCGAGCTCCTCCTGCAGGTCGGCCGCCTGCTGTCGTCGAAGCTGGAGCTCTCGGAACTCTTGACCAGCGTGCTGGAGCTGGCCTCGCGCGTCGTCGACGCCGAGACCGCCTCGCTGCTGCTCTTCGACGAGAAGACGCGGGAGCTCTACTTCGACGTGGCCCTCGGCCTCGGGGAGGGCGCCGCGAAGGTGCGCCTGAAGCTCGGCCAGGGCATCGCCGGCGCCGTCGCGCAGTCGCGCGCGCCCGAGATCATCAACGACGCGCGCGCCGACCCGCGCTGGTCGTCGAAGGCGGACGAGGAGTCCGGCTTCGTCACGCGATCGATCCTGGCCGTGCCGATCCTGCTCAAGGGGAAGCTCCTCGGCGTCGTCGAGGCGATCAACAAGCGCGGCGGCGTCTTCGACGAGGGCGACCGCGAGGCCTTCGAGGCCTTCGCGTCCCAGGCGGCCGTCGCGATCGACAACGCGCGGCTGTTCGCGTCCCTGCGCGACGAGAAGTTCAAGCTCGAGACCGTGTTCTCGCAGATGCGCGACGGCGCCGCGCTGACCGACGCCGCCGGCCGCGTCGTGCTGGCCAACGACGCCGCGCGGCGCCTGCTCGGCGAGGACCTCGCCGACGTCGGCGCGGCCTTGTCGGCGCTGGAGCTGACGCCGGCGCTGCCCGAGGTCCTGGCCGGGGGCGAGTTCACCGCCTTGCGCCGCGAGCCGACGCTCCTCGCCGTGCGCGGGCGCGCGACGAAGGCCCCGCTCCCGGACGGCGAGGGACGCCTGTTCGTCTTCCGCGACGAGACCGAGGACTGGCGCCAGGAGAAGATGAAGCGCTCGTTCCTGTCGCTGATCTCGCACAAGCTGAAGACCCCGCTGGCCTCGGTCCTCGGCTTCTCCGACGTCCTGCTCGCCGACCTCGACCCGAAGAAGTCCGACCCGATGACGTACAAGGCGATCAAGACGATCCGCGAGCAGGGCGGCAAGGTCGCCGACCTCGTCGACAAGCTCCTGCGCTACACGACCCTGGAGAGCCCGGACGCCGCGCCGCGCCCCGAGGACGTGCCGCTCGACGAGGCCGTCGACCAAGCGCTGAAGGACCTGCGCGACAAGCTCGACGAGCGCCAGGCGAAGGTCGACTTCGTCCCCGGCGGCCTGCGCGTGCGCGCCGACCGCGGCATGCTCGTCGAGGTCGTCAAGAACCTCGTCGAGAACGCGGTCAAGTTCGACCCGAAGCCCGCGCCGGTCGTCGGCGTGCGCGCGCGCGCCGAGGGCGGCCGCGCGACGCTGTCGGTCGCCGACCTCGGCCCCGGCATCCCGCCCGAGGCGCAAGAGGCCGTCTTCTCGCGCTTCCACCAGGTCGAGAAGGACTTCACCGGCCAGCGCGAGGGAATGGGCCTGGGCCTCGCCTACGTGAAGAAGGTCGCCGAGCTTCACGGCGGCAAGGTCGTCCTCCGTTCGAAGCTCGGCGAAGGCACGACCGTGTCCGTGAGCCTGCCGCTGGCGGGGGGCTCGTGAGCCTGGACGCCTTCCCGGCGGACGCCTACGGCGCCGCGCTCTGCGGCGCGGACTACGGCGAGGCCTTCCTCGAGGAGAAGTCCTGGACCTCCGCGCGCCTGGAGGACGGGCGCGTCGAGGAGGCCGCGAGCGGCTCCGACCGCGGCCTCGGCCTGCGCCTGCTCAAGCGCGGTCCGAAGGGGGTCGAGAGCTTCTTCGCGAGCGGGCCGGACCTCGGCCCCGAGGCCGCCGCGCGCCTGCGGCTGGGACTCCTCGCGCCCTCCGGCGCGCCGCCGCGCTTCTCCCCCGCCGTCGCGCGCCGCGTCGCCGCGCGCGAGGACCCCGTCGCCGTCCCGCTCGCGCGCAAGGCGGAGCTCCTGCGCGCGCTGGACCGCGCGGTGCGCGCCGAGTTCCCGGGCGTGCGCCAGGTGACCCTCTCCTACGCCGACAAGACGAAGAGCACGCGCACGCTCAACACCGACGGCGCCGACGCGCGCCAGACCTTGGTCTCGGTCGTCCTGTCTGCGTCCGTCGTCGCCGAGGAGGGCGGGCGCCTGCAGACCGGCCACGAGACCCTCGGCGCCCAGGGCGGCTTCGAGCTCGTCGCCGGCGACGCGCCGTTCGCCGCCGCGCGCCGCGCGGCCGCGCGGGCGCTCGCGAAGCTCCGCGCGCCGAAGGCCAAGGCCGGCGAGATGCCGGTCGTCCTGTCGAGCTCGGCGGGCGGAACCTTCATCCACGAGGCCCTCGGCCACTCGCTCGAGGTCGACCACGTGCAGGAGGGCTCGTCGCCCGCCTACCGCGGCGCCGTCGGGCGCGCGGTCGCCGCGCCGAAGATCACCGTGATCGACGACCCGACGCTCCCGTTCCAGCGCGGCTCGTTCTTCTTCGACGACGAGGGCGTGCCGGCCGCGCCGACGCGCCTCGTCGAGGGCGGGATCCTGCGCGGCTATTTGTACGACCGCGCCTGCGCTCTGCGCGAGGGCCGCGCGTCGAACGGCCACGGCCGCCGCGAGTCCTTCGAGAACCGTCCCGTGCCGCGCATGTCGAACCTCTACATCGCGCCCGGCCCCGACGACCCGGACAAGATCGTGCGCTCGCTCGAGCGCGGCCTGCTGGTCACCCGGATGGGCGGCGGGCAGGTCAACACCGCGACCGGCGAGTTCGTGTTCGAGGTCGACGAGGGCTTCTGGGTCGAGGGCGGCAAGGTCCGCCGCCTGGTCCGCGACGCGAACCTGCTCGGGATCGGACCGGACGCGCTGATGTCGATCGACCGCGTCGGCTGGGACGTCGGCTGGGGCATCGGCACCTGCGGCAAGGAGGAGCAGAACGTCCCCGTCAGCGACGGCCAGCCGACGATCCGCCTGCCGAGCGTCGTGGTCGGAGGGACTCATGAAGACTAGAACTTGGGCGGCCGCCGTCCTGGCGGCGGCCGCGTTCGGGGCCTGCGCGGCGCCGTCGCCGCGGCGCCCCGCGGAGGCGCGCATGCGGACGTCCGAATGGAGCGGGCAGTACGGCGGACCCCTCGAAGCCGGCTCGCAGGTCGTGACGAACGACGAGGGATGGCGGGAGCTGTGGCGCCGCCTCGGCAAGGACGCGCCCCCGCCGCCGGACTTCGCGGCGCGCGCCGCGGTCGCCGTCTTCGTCGGGCAGAAGCCGACCGGCGGCTGGAGCGCCGCCTGCGAGGAGCCGCGGGCGGACGGGGACGACCTGGTCCTGCGCTGCCGGATCCTGAAGCCGACCGGCTTCACGACGCAGGCTTTCGCCCAGCCCTGGAAGATCGTCGCGGTGCCGCGCCCGAAGGGGCGCGTGCGCGTCGAGGTCCTCCCCGAGTGAGGCTCGCCGTCCCAGCCGCGCTCCTCGCGCTGGCGGCCGCCGCGCC
>JAGWRY010000196.1 GCA_028869495.1 Elusimicrobiota bacterium
CGCCGGCGCGCAGGGAGCCGGCCGCCGCGCCCTCTCCGCCGATCGGGGCGGCCGCCTCGCCGACGATGGGGGCGACCTGCGCCCAGGCCGCGGGGCCGAAGGCGACGTCGACGATCGCCGCGCTCAGGACGACGGCGACGATCCGCAGCGCCCGGTTCTTGGTCTTCATAAGGAGATTGTAGCGGCGTCGGCGGGGAGCCGCCCGGGTCCGGGGGCCCCCCCTCCGGGCCAAAGGTCCCAGACGCGGGGCCCGGGCCGGATTGGCGTTTTCGTCATTGATCGCCGACTTGATTTGGGGCGGGAGGACGCCTATACTTGGGGGCCATGGAGGATCCCCTCGTCCTGCGCCCCGGCCGCTTCAGCGACCGCTTCCTCGCCTATCTGCTGGACACGGTGCCATTCGTCTTCGGCGCGACGGGCACGGTCTGGGTCTGGGGCGGGCCGCTCGCCCGTTCGATCAGCGACCGCGCCCTGCTCGGGATCGGCGCGGCTTGGCTGGGCCTGGCGGTCCTGTGGCAGTGGCTCGGCAACCTCGCCGGCGGCACGCTCGGCAAGAAACTGATGGGCCTGGCGGTCGTGACCTCCTCCGGGCGCGCTCCGGGTCCCCTGCGCGCGCTGGTCCGCGCGCTGGGCTGGGTGCTCAGCACGCCGCTGGCCAACGCCGGTTTCGTGCTCGCCCTGTTCCATCCGAAGACGCGCGCTCTGCACGACCTTCTGGCCGGGACCTACGTCGTCGAGGCCGGCCCGCGCCGCGACGGCGGCGCGGCGGCCTTCGCGGTCGCGGCCTTCGCCGCGTTCGGGCTCTTCGCGCTCCAGTACTGGGCGAACCTCCTGCGCCCGACGCCGGCCGACGTCGCAGCGGTGCTCAAGGCGCAGAAGGGTCTGGAGATCGTCGCCCGGCTCGAGGACGCCTGCAAGAAGAAGAACGGCGTCTACGCGGCCTCGATCGACGACCTCGCGCAGGCCAGCGGCGACCCGAAGCTCTTCCGCTCCGCGATGCTCGACGTCTTCGCGCCGACGCCGTTCGTCGTCGAGGGCGGCAATATGAGGTGGCGCGTGACCGCCGCCGCCAAGGACCGCCGCCACACGATCGTCCGGCGCGAAGGGCCCTAGCGCGCGCGGGCCGCGCGGACGACGGCCAGGGTCCAGGGGCCGAAGCGGCGGCGCGAGGCGATCGACGCGGGGCCGCCGCGGACCGTCTCGGCGAAGTGCGGGAAGTCGCCGTCGCGCATCACGACCAAGGTCCGCCCCCCCGCCCGCGGCAGGCGCGCGACGTCGCCGTCGTCGCCGAAGCGCGCGGCCTGGTCCGGGAAGCGCTTCGCGTAGCGGAACTCGCCGGTGAAGTCGACGATCCGGTCGACGAAGCGCCCCGCGTAGAAGGGCAGGCCCTGCACGTAGATGCCGTACGTCCAGAGCGCGTCGCCGGGCTCGAGCTCCGCGCGCGCGGCCAAGGACACCGTCCGGGCGCTGGCCAGCGGCGAGACCAGGCGCAGGCCGCCGAAGAGGCAGACGCCGGCCAGCACGCCGCC
>JAGWRY010000197.1 GCA_028869495.1 Elusimicrobiota bacterium
CGCAGGCGCCGAGCAGGGCCCAGCTCCGGGCGCCGCCGCGCGCGGGGAGCGTCGCGAACAGGACCGCGGGCAGGACCAGGACGAAGGTCGGGTGGTGGCTCAGGCCGAGTCCCAGCAGGACGCCGAGGACGGCCCAGGCCTCGGCCGGGCTCTCGGGCGCGAGCTCGAAGGCGGCCGAGGCGGCGGCCAGGGCCAGCAGGTCGTTCAAGGCGCGGACCTCGGCGACCTCGGCGTAGTACCACCACAGCGGCGAGAAGGCGAGGAGCGAGGTCGCCGCGAGCGCGGCCGAGGTCCCGCAGCCGCGCCGCCTCAGCAGGCGGAAGAAGAGCGCCGCCGCCGCCGCGGCGCAGAGGCCCGACAGCCCGTCCACCCGGCCCGCCGCGGGGCCGAGGGGGAGCTTCGCGAAGAAGTGCGCGAGCGCGGTGTAAAGCGGGTAGCCGGGCGGGCGCGAGACGCCCCAGGTCAGGGCGCTGAGGACGTGCTCCGGGCTGTCCCCGGCCCCGAAGGAGCGGCTGCGGCACAGCCAGTAGACGAAGGCGAGGGCGCCGAAGACCGCGAGGGTCCAGGCGCGGTCGCGGGACGGGGCGGACGTCGGGCGCGCGGGTTCTCGGCTCAGGCCGGCATCCTACGAAACGCGCGCGCTCGCGCGCTAGGCCGCGGCGCGAGACGCCGCGGCACCGCCGCGACGGAGGAGCGCCAATAGCGGCTAGACGCGGCGGCCGCGGGGCGGGTCGGCGAAGGCGCGCGCGATCTCGGTGCCGCGCAGGCGCACGCCCTTGCGGCCGGACTTCATCGCGAACATCGCGGCGTCGGCGCGGCGCACGAACTCGGACACGTCGCCGGTGTGCAGCTCGGCGACGCCCCAGCTGGTGGACACGCCGTCGGGAGCCAGCGTCGCCTTCGCGGCCTCGGCGATGCGGCCGGCGACGTCGCGCGCGCGGCGCGCGCCGGTCTCGGGGAGGAGGAGGACGAACTCGTCGCCGCCGTAGCGGAACGCGGCGTCCACCTCGCGGCGGATGTTGTCGGAGAGCGAGCGCGCGAACGCGCGCAGGATGCGGTCGCCCTCCAGGTGGCCGAGGCGGTCGTTGACCTGCTTGAAGCCGTCCAGGTCGAACAGAATCATCGAGAGCTTCCGGCCCTGGCGCTGGGCGCGCGCGGCCTCCTCGCGCAGGCGGTCGTGGAAGTGGCGCTGGTTGTAGAGGCCGGTCAGATCGTCGGTGCGCGTCATCTCGCGCAGCTTCAGCTCGAGCTCGACGCGGTCGGTGATGTCCTTGCCGACGCCGAGGGTGCCGATCACGCGCCCGCGCCCGTCCTTTAGAAAGGACGCCGACATGCTGACGTGCAGGACGCGCCCGCCGGAGGCCTTGACCTTCATCTCGTGGTTGCGCACGGTCCCCCCCGGGCTCTCGCGCAGGAGGTGCATCACGCGCTCGGCCGCCGCGCGGCCCTCGAAATAGAAGTCGTGGCAGGGACGGCCGACCATCGAATCGGCGCTCAGGCCGAGCATCGCCTCGGCGCCCGGGGAGAAGTAGATGATCCGGCCGCGGATGTCGGTCGTGCAGATCAGGTCGCCGGAGGAGGCGACGATCGCCTCGAAGTACTCCTTCGCGCGGATGAAGTCGGAGGACAGGGCGATCAGCGGGCCCCGGCCGGGGGAGGGTGTCACGGGCATATATGACAAAGTTAACAGGCGGAGCGCCGAGGAAACAGGGGCCTGCGGCCCGGACGGGAATGGGTCCAAAGACCCAGGACGCGCGGCGGGGCTATTTCGCCTTGCGCTTCTCGAGCGCCGCGAACGTGCGCTCCATCTTGGCCTTCAGGGCCTCGACGTCGATCGGCTTGACCATGTAGTCGACGGCGCCGAAGAGCAGGGCGTCGTTGAGGGTGCCCCCGTCGGCCAGGCCCGAGACGACGATGATCGGCACGTCCGAGGTCTTCGGGTCGCCGCGCAGTTCGCGCGTCAGGCTGATCCCGTCCTGGTCGGGCATCATGATGTCCATCAGGATCAGGTCGGGCTTCTGCCGCGCCAGGGCCTCCTTGGCCTTGCGCGCGTTGGCCGCGATCTCGACGTCGTAGCCGAGGAGCTTCAGGCTCTGCTGGTAGAAGTCGCAGATGGAGGCGTCGTCGTCGACCGCGAGGATCCGCTTCTTGGCCATGGTGCCGGGATTATAGCCCCCGATTCGCCCAACTGTCCAGGCTCAGGGGGTCGGGCTCGGAGCGGAAGACGATCCAGCACAGGGCCAGGGTCAGCGAGTCGAACAGGAAGGCGTGCGCGGGCGTGAAATGGACCGCGGCGCCGAAGCAGCCGCAGTTCGGGATCGGGATGCCGATCAGGATCACGTGACCGAGCGCGAACAGGAACGAGGCCAGGAGCGCGGACGCGGCGACGGCCGCCCAGCGGGCCCGGACGCCGAGGATCAGGGCCCAGCCGAGCAGGACCTCCAGCCAAGGCAGGAGGCCGGCCATCGACAGGGCCGTCGAGGCGGAGACCAGGCCGTAGGCCTCGATCACGCGGGCGAACTCCTCGGCCGGCAGGGCCAGCTTGGAGGCGCCGGCGAAGACCATCACCGCGCCGACGGCGACGCGGGCGGCGAGGGCGACGGCGGCGCGCGGCTTCATTTCTTCTTGAGCTCCCGGTCGATCCAGAGAGTCCCCAGCTCGGCGAGCTGGAGCTTGCCGACGAAGCGCTTGCCGTTGATGAAGAAGGTCGGCGTCCCGGTGACCCAGGCGTCGTCGCCCTCCCGGACGTCGGCCTGGACGGCGGCCGCGGCGGACGGGTCCTTCCGGCAGGCCTGCCAGGCGGGCAGGTCCAGGCCGACCTTCTTCGCGTAGCCGGTCAGGAAGGAGTCGTACTTGTCGTTGGTCCACTGGTCCTGGTGGTCGTAGAGCATGTCGTGGTACGGCCAGAACCGGCCCTGGCGTCCGGCGCACTCGGCCGCGATCGCGGCGGGGCGGGCCCACTCGTGCATGCGCAGCGGGAAGTGCTTGAAGACGAAGCGCAGGCGGCCCTTGTAGTAGGCGCGCAGCTGGCGGACCGTCGGCTCGGCGGCGAGGCAGGCCGGGCACTGGAAGTCCGAGAACTCGGCGACGACGACCGGCGCGTCGGCCGGGCCGTCCTGGCGGAAGGCCGGGGCGGTCGGCTCGAAGGGCTTGTGCGTGCCGCGGGCGACGGCGGCCGTCAGGGCCGTCAGGACGGCGACGAGGGCGAGGGAGGCCAGGCGGCGCGTCGAGGCGCTTTTCACCGCGCTCATTATAGGGGTTTGGCGGCCTCGCGCGCCAGCCCCCGGACGTTCCGCTCTTTCCCGCCGGCCGCCGTTCGACGCGTCCTTCGGCGGGATCGCTCGGGTTTGACCCTCGCTCGGGTCGCTCGGCGGCGGACGGCGGAACCGGCCGACCCGCCGTCCTCGCTCCACGTCCCGCCGAAGGACGCG
>JAGWRY010000198.1 GCA_028869495.1 Elusimicrobiota bacterium
CCGGCGCGGGCTCGGCGGACGCGTCCGGCGCGGAGGACGCGGGGCCGAAATCCGGGGTGAGCACGGGCGCCGCCGAGGGGGTGACGGCCCCGGCGGGGACGGTGAGGAGCAGGACCAGCGCGGCGGCGCGCGCTTCCTTCATGGCCGAGTGAAGTTTAAACGAACGGCGTTTCGCTTTGTTTGCGAAATTACGACACGAGCAGGGAGCAGGCGGCGTAGCGTCCGGAGTGGGACAGGGAGAGGCTCCAGTCCCGCGCGCGGCCGCGCCACAGGACGGCGGGCAGGCCGTTCTCCTCGGAGAGGGCCAGCTTGACGGGGGAGCCGATCTCGTCGTTGCAGGAGGCGACGAAGTCGAGGGCCATCTCGCGGGCGAAGGCGCCGGGGGAGGCGCCGGGCGGGACCTCGGCGACGTTCCACAGGACGTCGCCGGGGGTCTCGTCGTCGCCGATGAAGCCGCCGCGCAGGACGGCGACGCAGTGGAGCTTGTCGGCGTCGTCGTCGGTGAAGCGCAGGTCGAGCTGGAGGCCGGTCGCGACGTGGACGGCCTTGCGCGCGAAGAGGTCGACCTGCAGGTCGCGGAAGGCGCCGTGGGGGACGACGAGGCCGGCGCGGGCCAGGGCCTTGTGGCAGGCCTCCTTGGCGCAGAAGAGGCGCCAGAAGCCGGCGAAGAAGCCCTCGGCGGGGCGCGCGCGCAGGGCGGACAGTTCCTTGGGGGTCAGGTGGCGCTCGAGCCACTCGGGATCGGCGTCGTCGAGGCCGTCCGAGAAGTTCTCGCGCAGGAGGGGGGACTTCAGGTCCACGACGTCGTCGCCCGCGCAGTTCTTGGGCATCGGGCAGTCCTTCCACCACTGGTCCTGGAGCTCGGCCAGGCGGTCGAACAGGCGCTGGGTGACGTCGCGCGCGGAGTCGCCGGGGCGGGCGCCGTCGATGAGGTCGCAGGCGAAGCGCAGGAGCGACCCCTCCGGCGGGCGCACGGTGGTGCCGAGCTGGGAGTCGGAGCGCAGGTAGACGCACAAAAACTTGGCCTCGGGGACCTCGAGGGCCATGCGGCCGAGGAAGTCCTTCGGGCGGCGCTTCTCGAGCCAGCCGGAGCGCGAGCGCCCGGCCTCGGGGTAGACGAAGACGGCGCCTCCCTCGCGCAGGAGCCAGACGCACTTGTCGAAGGCGTTCTGGCGCCAGGCCTCGGAGGCGGCGTCCTCGCCGCCGCGCAGGAACGGGATGCAGCGGCAGCAGTAGAGGAGGGCGCGGATGAAGGCGGACTTGAGGCGCCCGCCCAGGCGGTAGTAGTTCGTGTATTCCGGGGTGGACCAGGGGATGCGGCGGTCCTCCAGGACGCGGGAGAACGGGAAGACGGCCCAGTAGACCAGGAAGGAGTCGATCAGGGTCAGGTGGTTGGCGGCCCAGATGACGGGGCCGTCGTGGGCGTCCAGCTTGCGCCAGATCTCGGCGCGCAGGCGCGCGATCTCGCGCGGGAGGCGGTAGCCGTAACGGAGCCGCGCGGCCGCCGAGACGAACACGGAGAGCGGTACGGCGACCGCGCGGCTGACGAAGCGCTGGCGCCGGAGAGACGAGAGGTCCTCCGGCGACAGGGCCATTTTAAGAGAGCGACTCGGCCAGGGCGACGGCCTCCTGCTGGGCTTTGCGGACCTCGGCGACCTTGGCGTCCTCGACCGGTCGGCGCCGGCCGGCCGCCTCGGCGACCTCGTGCGAGACGCGGAGCTTGGCCGCGCTCATCTTCAGGCGCGTGCGGATCTCGGCCTCCTCGGTCCGGAGCTTGGCGAGCGCCGCGGCGTCGCCGCCGGCCGACTGGCCCTTGATCTTGTCGAGGACGACGGCCAGCTCCGAGCCGAGCGCGTCGTAGGCGGTCTTGTCGTTGGCGTAGGTCTTCTGCTTGGCCGCGGCCAGCTTGGCCGCGTCGGCGAGCAGGGCGTCGTACTCCTTGGCCTGGGCGGCCAGGGTCCTGACGTTGGCGAGCGCCTCGGCGCGCTCGCCGCCCTGCAGGGCGCCGGCCTTGGCGGCCATCTTCTTGAGGGCGTCGGCCATCTTCCAGCCGTCGCCGCAGGCCATGACGTAGGCGAAGGAGACGACCTTGGCCAGATACGCGTCGTTCTTGGGCATGTGGCCCAGGTCCATCAGCATCTTGACCGACAGGCCGGGGGTGGCGGCCAGGGCGTCCTGGCCGTCCAGGATGCGCAGCTTGCCGAGCTCGCCCGCGGCGAACTTGAACTCGCCGGCGGCGCCGTCGACGGGGACCTTGTTCGTCATCTTGGTCAGGAACTGGCGCTCGATCGACATGGTGATGTCGGCGAGGTTCGAGGACTCGATGCCCATGCCGACGATGTGGCCGAGGTAGGGCGTGTTGCCGTCGGCCTTCGCGTAGTTCGCCTCGCTGGTCGCGTACTTCTTGACCCCGGCGGTGATCCGCTTCTCGGCGTCCTCGGGCGTGATGGTGTTCAGATCGATCGCCTCGACGACGGCCTGCTTGCGCATGAATGCCATGTTCTCGTGTCCTCCCGAAATTTGACTGCGTTCATTTTACCTTTTCGGGGGAACGCTTGAAAAGCGGCTTGGGGGCTGGGGCCAGGATTGGCCGGAGGGTCTGAGCCTGCTGTGGCCGGCCACAGTCGGGACGAGTCGGGAAGAGGGCGTGCCTGACGTCCTGTCCGCGCTTCAAGGTCACGATTCGTGACCTTGAAGACTTCGAACGAATAGGGACGCGGTTTTGTTCCAGGGAACAAACTCAGTGCTTGAACGTAGGGAGTCGTGGATTCCGCGACGCTTGCCTTGCCGTTGGAACGGCGAATCTGGGCCATTCGCGGACGTCGGGTCATGCTCGACGCCGATCTGGCGGAAGTCTACGGCGTCGCGACGAAGCGGCTCAACGAGCAGGTCAGGCGCAACCGCGAGCGGTTCCCGGAGGACTTCGTCTTCAGGCTGACGGCGCGCGAGGCTCAAAGCGTGCTGCGTTCAAGGTCGCAATCCGCGACCTTGAAACTGTGGGGCTCAGCCCCGCGCCCTACTTCCCGTCCCAGCGCTTGAAGAGGAGGCAGCCGTTGACGTCGCCGAAGCCGAAGGAGGCTTTGATGACGTATTCGAGCTCGCGGTCGAGCTTCTCGTGGGGGATCGAGGCGCCGATCGGGATCTGGGGGTGGACGGTCTCGCTGTTGATCGAGGGGTGGACGTAACCGCCGACGATCTGGTCGACGACGGCGGCGGCCTCCAGGGCGCCGGCGGCGCCGAGGGTGTGGCCGATCATGGACTTGGTGGACTGGATCAGGGGGAACTTGTCGAGGGACAGCTCCAGGGCCTTGATCCAGCTGGCGACCTCGCGCGGGTCGGCGCCGGTCGAGGTCAGATGGCCGTTGATCAGGCCGATGCGGCTCGGGGCGACGCCCGAGTCCTTCAGGACCTTGCGGATGCAGCGCGCGACGCCGTCCGGGTTGGGGAAGGTCATCGTGCCGCCGTCGCGCTGGCCGCCGGAGTTGCAGTAGGCGGCGACCAGCTCGCAGAGGATCTTGGCGCCGCGCTTCTGCGCGCGCTCGAGCGTCTCCAGGCGCAGGACGCCCGCGCCGCCGGCCGGCACGAAGCCGCAGGCGCCGGCGCCCATCGGCTGGGAGCCCTTCTCCGGCATGTCGTTGAACTTCGAGCAGAGGACGTCGCGCATCGCGTCGAAGCCGGACCAGGTGCCGTAGTGCGTGCCCTCGGCCCCGCCCGCGTACATCGACTCGGCGAAACCCAGCTGGAGGTGCTTGAAGGCCTCGAAGATCGCCTCCGTGCCCGTGTTGCAGGCCGAGGAGTTCGTCGTCGTCTGGCCGCCCAGGCCCAGGAACTTGCCGACCGCGACCGAGACCGAGCTTTCCATGATCTTGGGCACGATGTCGGTGCCCATCGGCCGACAGCCCATGCCCGGCTCCTGGTCGGCCGCCGCGGCCATCACGGGGGCCAGCTCCTCGAACATCGTGTCCATCCCGCCGATGCCGCAGCCGACGACCACGCCCGTGTCCCAGTCGACCGGCGTCTGCGCGTAGCCCTTTTTAAGGTCCACGGCCTCGCCCGACATCCGCGCCGCCTCGACCGCCGCCATCGTCGCGTAGACCATCGCCTCGTTGAGCTTGGCGAGCTCCGCCTCGGGGATCAGCGCCTCGGCCTCGTCGGGCCCCACCGGCGGCTTGCCGCCGATCTGGCAGGCGAACTTCAGGTTGGCCAGCTCTTCGTGATGAGCGATGCCGGAGCGCCCCGCCTTCAAGGCCTCGCGGTAGGCGGCCATGCCCAGACCGTTCGGCGCGACCGCGCCGACTCCGGTGACGACGACCCTCTTCGGAAACGCGCTCACTGTCCCTCCGAGCCCTTGGGCACGAACATCCCGGCGACCGTGCCGACGAAGACCGTCTCGCCGTCCTTCGGCCCGCCGAGGAACTGGATCTCGACCTCGCTGAGGAGCTTCGAGCCGCGGAAATAGCCGTCCTCGCCGAACGTCGCCTGCGCGATCGTGCGCTCGCCCGGCCGCACCGGCATCTTGAACGTCGCCTTCTCGACCGACGTGAAGAAGCCGACCAGCTGGGCGATCTCCTCGGGCGACGTCTTCTTGGCGATGTGGTAGATGCACCAGGCGACCGAGCCGATCTGCGCGGCCATCTCGATGAGCTTCACCCCGGGGACCACCGGATAGCCCGGGAAGTGGCCCGCGCAGTCCTCGTCCTTCCACGTGTAGGCGCCGAGGATGTGCTCGTCGTCGAGCTCCAGGATCTCGTCGACGAAGCGCATCGGGCGCTGCTGGGGGATCATCTTCAGGACTTGCGAGGGCGTCAGGTCCATTAGAGGCTCATTCCTCCGTCCACGGCGATCACCGCGCCGTTCAAGTATTGGTTCTCGATCGCGTGCCAGACGCTCTCGGCGACCGCCTCGGGCGTGCCGAAGGAGCCCAGCGCCACGTCCTTCTTGATCGCCGCGCGCTGGTCCTCGGGGATCGAGGCCGTCATCGCCGTCTCGATGAAGCCCGGGGCGACCGCGCAGACCCGCAGGCCCTTGGGGCCCAATTCGGAGGCGAACTGCCGCGTCATCGCCTCCAGCGCCGCCTTGGACGCCCGGTAGAGCGCCGAGCCGACCACCGCCTTGCGCGCCAGCACCGACGAGACGTTGACGATGACCCCGGCCTCGTTGCGGGCCATTTCTTTCGCGAAATCGCGCATCAAGAACAACGGCGCGCGGAGGTTCGTGTCGACGATCTTGTCGAACGACGCCTCGTCGATCATCAGCGCCGGCTCGTGCGGCTTGTCGATGCCGGCGTTGTTGACCAGGCAATACGGAGTCCCCTTGGCCAGCACGGCGTCCAGGAGGGCCTTGCGGCCGTCCGCCGATGATAGATCGGCCTTGACGACGAAGGAGCCCGGGATCCCGGCCGAGACCTTCTCGGCGGCCTCCTTGTTCCCGTTGTAATGAAGGCAGAGCGTCAGCTGGCCCTCGGATTTTTCGTGGATCAGGCGCGCGATCGCCGCGCCGATCCCGCCGGAGGCCCCGGTGACGACCGCGATCTCGGACATTACAGGACCTCCATGTAGCCGCCGCCCCAGGCCAGGCCCGCGCCCAGGACCGCGTAGACGATCTGGTCGCCCTTGTGGAGCGAGTCCAGCTTCTGCGCGACCGCCGAGGGCATCCCGGCCGAGGCGATGTTGCCCTGCGTCTCCACGTTGTGGATGTGCTTCTCCTTGGGCAGATGCAGGTGGCCCAGGATCGAGTCCATCATCACCGCGTTGGCCTGGTGCGTGACCGTGTAGACGTCCTCGGCGTAGAGCTTCTTGGCGGTCGCGACCGCCTCGAACATCTCGACCGTCTTGCGGATCGAGAACTCGCGGACCTTGCGGCCGTCCTGCCAGAAGTGGCGCGTCGCGTCGACCTTCACGTCGTCGGCGCCCTTCGGGTCGGACGCGAAGACGAGCGGCTCGACCTTCAGGCGGCCGGGATGGCGGAGCGAGCAGACCTGCGCGGCCGCGCCGTCGCCCCAGATGTAGCCGTCGAAGCACTCGGGCGAGTAGTCGGTGCGCGTCGTGTAGGCGCCGGTCTGCACGGTCAGCACGAATTCGGGCCAGGCGGAGTCGCGCAGGTCGCCGAGGTACATCATGTGGCGCGCGAAGGACGAGCAGGCCGAGTTCATGTCGATGTGCGGGCCCGAGCCGATGCCGAGGGCCTTCGCGAGGTAGTCGGCGGTGGCCGGCACGATGTCGAACGGGAGGTCGCAGTTGCAGACGACCATGCCGACCTGCTCGGGCTTGACCCCGGCGCGCGTCAGCGCCTGCTGGGCGGCCTTGGCGCCGAGACTCACCGGCGTCTCGCCGTTGGCGCGGGCGTGGATGATCGCCTGCATCGGGTCCTTGTTCTTGGTCTTGAGGATGTACTCCTTGCTCAAGACCGTGCGGCGCTTGTAGATGCCCAGGCGCGAGGCGACCCAGTCGGGACCTTTTTTAAGGCCGACCTCCTTGTGCAGGAAGTCGTTGTCGAGCTCGGTCTTCGGGAGGGCCCAGCCCATCCCGAGGATGTGGAAGGGAGTGCTCACAAGCCCGAGATGGCCTCGCCGCCGTCGACGCGGACGATCGAGCCGTTGGCCCAGCGCAGAGTCGGCCCGCACAGCCCCAGGATCGTCTCGGCGACGTCCTCCGGGGTCGTCAGGCGGTGGAACGGGTTGCGCAGGCGGGCCTGCGCCTTCATCAGGTCGAAGTTCGGGATCGCGTTGCCGGCCGGCGTGTCGGTGATGCCGGCCTGCACGATGTAGGAGGAGACCCCGTAGGGCGCCAGCTCGAGCGCCATCGCGCGGCAGGACGCCTCGAGCGCGGTCTTCGCGGCCGAGACCGCCGCGTAGCCCTTCCAGGCGACCTCGTTGCCCTCGGAGGTCATCGCGACCAGGCGCGCGTCCTTGCTGAGCAGCCCTTCCTTGCAGAGCTCGCGGCCCCAGAGCAGGTAGTCGTAGCCCATCATGAAGATCGTGCGCTTGAGGTCGTCCTCGGTCAAGAGCTCCTCGCGGTACGGGATGCGGGAGTCGGCCAGCGTGTGCAGGGCGTCGCAGCCCTTCTCGTGGAAGGCCGAGTTGACCGCGGCCTTGACCTTCTCGGGGGGGAGTCCCAGCGCCTCGGCCAGGCCTTTGATCGCCTTGCCTTTGAAATCGGGGGTCTTGTCCTCGATCATCAGCCGGCAGGAGCCGGCGGCGATCGACTGCATGAAGAGCTGGACCTTGCCCGCCCCGCAGTGCTCCATGATCGACTCGAAGACCTCGCCGCGGCCCTCGTCGTCGAACAGGTTGACGTTGTGGGTGACGAGCGAGACGCCCGCGGCGCGGATCTCGTCGAAATGGGGCTTGAGGACGCTCTCGACCGTGCCTTCCTTGTCCTTGTGCCCGATCAGGACGTTGAGGCCGGCGCGCGCCAGGCGCTTGGCGGTCGCCAGGCCGAAGCCCGAGGAGCCGCCCAGGATCACGGCCCAGAGGCCCGAGCCGCGAAAATCCAGCGGGTTTTTATCGCTCATTCCGGGACATTGTAGCAGTTCGCGCGGAGGAATCATTGACGCGCGTCAAAACCGGAAGGCCCGCCGCCCCAGCGCCGAGCCGGCCTTGATTTTGGAGCCGGTCCCTGATACAGTGTCCCCGATGCCGCGCCGCGCCCTCGCCGCGCTGTTCGCGCTGGGACTCGTCCTTCCCACGGCTCTGCCCTGCGGGGCGGACTGCGTCCCGGCGGCTCCCGCCGTCCGCGTCGCGTCCCGCTCGACGAAGCCCCGCCGCGCGGACCCGCCG
>JAGWRY010000199.1 GCA_028869495.1 Elusimicrobiota bacterium
CTCGAAGGCGCCGTGGCCGACGCGGCCGCCCGACGGGGCCTCGGGAATCTCGACGAAGCGCGTGCCGGTGCAGACGAGCACTGCGCGCGCATGAATGCCGCCTTTCTCGCTGGACACGATCATCCCGTCGCCGCGGCGTTCGATATGCAGGGCGAGGCCCCGACGCACGGCAAGCCCCCAGCGGCGAGCCTGCGTCGTGAAACGCCGCATCAGCCTCCGGCCGGAGATGCCGGCGGGAAATCCGGGATAGTTCTCGATCAGTCCCAAGCCGAAGGCCCGTCCGCCCAACCGGCCGCGCTCGATCAACAACACCCGCCGGCCCGCGCGCGCCAAGTACATCCCAGCGGTAAGCCCCGCCGGTCCCCCGCCAATGACGACTGCGTCCCATTCCGGACCCTTCATTCGGCCACAGCCCGGCTCAGCGCCGTCCCTCCAGCGTGCGGCGGGCCATCACGAGGTCGTTGGTCCATATCCCTGACATCCCCTGCGCGAGGAAATAGCGTACCTCGTCGGGCGTGTCGGCGATGCCGCCGCTGACGGCCACCCCGCGCGCCTTCGCTCCGACAACCCGAGACGGGAGGTCGTAAAGCGCGCAGGCAGCTCGGTATAGGACGCGCGTCAGCCCGCCGTCCCAGCCGAGCGATACGGCCTGCGCCCCGAGGTCGCAGGATGGGCGCACGTTCCACGGCGGCCCCGGCATCACGGCCAGGCGCACAGCGGGCGCGGCCGCCTTGGCCGCGAGGAGAAGCCGGCGACTCTTGTAGAAATCGAGAACGAAGGCGCGGCTTGCGACGGAGGAAGCCGCCAGGCGACGGGCCGCCGTCTCGGCCAGCGAGACGCTCGGCTGATGCAGATCGACAAAGAGCTCGGCCCCGGACCAGCGCTCGACGGCCGCCAGAGCGTCGTCGAGATGTGGAATTGCATGCCGGCCGAAGACTTTGAGCTCCTTGAGTTCGCGCCAGCGCAGCGACGTGACCGGAACGGCCCTGCCGCAAACACGACGGGCGTCGTCATCGTGGAACAGGAACGGTTCGCCGTCGGCGCTGAGCTGAACGTCGAACTCGATGCCGTCGGCCCCCTCCCCGCGGGCGCGTTCCAGCGACTCGATCGTGTTCTCGGGGGACGTCCGCATCGCCCCGCGGTGGGCGTACAGCTTGATCCCGTTTATGGGCATATCTTCTCTGGATTCAGCAGGCCGAGCGGATCGCGCACGCGCTTCTCAGCCTTCCAGGCAGACAGGCGCGCCTCGCCCCAGGCGTTGGCGACCCAGGACATTTTTCCCAGGCCGATGCCGTGATGGTGGTTGACGCTCGCGCCGGTTGCCGCGCCCACCGCCAGCGCCGCCGCCCAGGCGCGAGCATGGGGCTCTTCGCCGCCCGCGCCTGCGAAGGTGACATAGAGGCAGCCGTCGCCGGCGGCAGTGAAGTGCGACAGATGCGAGAACGCGAGAGCGTGCGGGCGCAGGGAGGCGCACACGGCTGCATTGAGTTCCGGCATGAGCTCCAGCGGCGCGCGAAAATCCACGGTGTCGACGAAGCCCCCCGCGGCGAAAGTTCGTTCGAGGCGCCGCTTGCTTAGGTGGTAGCGCCGGTTCCACCAGCGGGCAGAAGGGCCCTCGCCCAGATCCTGAGCCTCGCGGGCCGGAGGCGGCGCGGCGTCCCGGAACGGCTCCTCGTCCTCGTAGACGACGACGGCGACCCAGGCGCTTCCAAGAAGCGGTGTCAGCGCGTTGAGCCAGTCCGTGCGCCCGAGAAGCAGGACCTCGACGCGGGCGCGCCAACCACCGTGGGAACTGCCGCCGCCGCCGGAACGTTTAAGGCCGTTGAAAAACGCGTCCGTCGGGCCATAGAGCCGGAGCACCGAGGGCGGGCCACCGCGCGTCATCACTTCCCGCGCCCAGTCGATCGCCGGCTCCAGCGCGGGGAACTGGTAGGCGTAGAAACGGCGCGAGGAAGGACTCGGCCTGACGCGCAGGGTCACCTCGGTAAGGACACCGAGCGTCCCTTCGGCGCCCAGTTGCGGACCGGCCTCCTCCGAGCGGATCGCGCCGTCCAACCCCGCGACGCGGACGCCTCGGACTTGGGCGCGTACGCCGCCGTAGCGCGTGGAGAGCTGGCCCCAGGCATCGGTCGCGATCCAGCCGCCGACGCACGAGTCCTCCATCGACTGCGGAAAATTTAACAGCGACCAGCCCAGCGGCCGCAGGCGGCGCTCGATATCTCCGCCGCGCCAGCCCGCGCCGGCGCGCACGACCGGCTCGGGCGCGTCGGCGCGCAGCTCGAAGTCGAGCAGGCGCGAGGCGTCGAGCACGACCGAGCCCGCCCGGACCGGCACGGCCGCGCCCAGCACTCCCGAGCCCGCGCCGCGCGGCACGAGCGCGACGCCGC
>JAGWRY010000200.1 GCA_028869495.1 Elusimicrobiota bacterium
GGACGGGCGCGGCGGCGGCCGACGGCGCGGCGAGGGCGGCCGAGGGAGAGAAGGCGGACGGCGCCGAGGCCGCCGAGAGCGAAAGCGGCGTCAGCGAGCGGATCGGCGAAGCGAGGGCGCCGGAGGCCGCGGCGGCGCCGGGGGCGGCCTCGACGGCGGCGGCGGGGACCTCGAGGACCTGCGCGGCGGCGCGATACGGGGCCAGGCCGGGGAGGGTCAGGAAAAGGGCGAAGGCCGACAGGAGGCGCAGCGCGCGGGGGCGGAGGTTCATAAGCCCATTCTAGCGCCGCGTCCGCCGGGACGCGGGCGTCCGGGGGGCCCAAAAGGGCGCGGCAATCCGCCTACGGCGGGAAAGGCCCTAAGGCCTAGGTCAGGCGCCTTTGGCGCCGTTGCGCGCCGCCGCGACGACGCGGCGGATGTCCTCGCCGTAGCGGTGCTTCTTGAGGTCCGACAGCGGCCCGAGCGGGTCGCCGTCGTGGCGGCAGGCGAAGATCGCGACCTGGCGCAGGCTGTCGGTCGAGAGGATGACGACCGGTTCGACGCCGTCCCGGGCGGAGCGTTCCTTGCGCCAATTGCGCAGGGCCTCGAAGACCCTCCACTCGTCGTCGGCCATCCGGCGCGGCTCCGCGCGCGCGGGGCGCGCCGGGGGGGGCGCCGCGCGGCCGCGCTCGACGCAGGACAGCAGTCCGCCGCCGAAGCGCTCGAGGATGTACGGCGTCATCCCCTTCACCGCGGCCAGGGCCTCGCGCGTCTCGGGGCCCGCCTGCGCGACGCGCAGCATCAGGTCCTCGGGCATCACGCGGAACGGCGCGCGGTCGCGCGACTGCGCCTGCTGTTCGCGGTAGAGCCAGATCTCTTTGAGCGCGGCGGCCGCGCTCCCGGGCAGCTCCTGGCGCCCGGCCAGCTTCCAGAAGCCGTCGGGATCGAAGGTCTTCACCGTCGGCTCCAGGTCCTCGAGGTCGCGGAAGGCCTCGCGCGCGTCCTCGAGGCGGCCCTTCTCGGCGAGGACCTTCTTCTGCGCGTCGGCGATGCGCATCAGGTAGTGCGTGTCGCCCTGCGCGTAGCGGATCATGTCGTGCGTCAGCGGGCGGCGCCCCCAGTCCGCGCGCTGGAGCTTCTTCGAGATCACGATGCCGAAGTGGCGCTCGATCGCGGCGGCCAGGCCCAGCTCCTTGAGGCCGAGCACGCGCGCGGCGATCATCGTGTCGTACAGGTTCGCGAACGAGAAGCCGTAGTCGCGCTTCAGGCAGAGGACGTCGTACTCGCCGGCGTGGAACAGCTTCTCGATCTTGGGGTCGGCGAACAGCGGCCCGAGGGCCGACAGGTCGGGAATCGCGATCGGGTCCACGATGAAGTCCTCGTCCGGCGACGAGATCTGGACCAGGCAGACGCGCTCGCGATACGCGTAGAAGCCGTTCGACTCCGTGTCGAAGGCGAGGCGCGGGCACTTCGCGAGCTCGGCGCACACCTCCTCGAGGTGCTCGCGGGCCGTGATCAGTGCGGCGGGGGCGTGGTCGTGTGACAAGTCGTGTAAATAAAAAATCCGGAGCGCCCCGTTCGGCGTTCCGGGTCGAGCGTCGTTGCGTCCGCAACGTTTATAACAGGTCTGGACGGCGCCGTCAAGGCGCGCGCCGCGTCATTCGGCGAAGAGCTTCGACAGCTCGGCGGAGCGGTTCGTCGCGGCGACGACGGCGTCGATCAGGACCGAGCGCAGGCCGCGGCTCTCGAGCACGTGGATCGCGTTGATCGCGGTGCCGCCGGGCGTCGTCACCTCGTCCTTCAGGATCGCCGGGTGGCGGCCGGTCTCGAGGACGAGCTTCGCGGCGCCGTAGACGGTCTGCGCGGCGAGCTTGGCCGCGACCGCGCGCGGGATCCCCATCTTGACGCCGCCGTCGGTCAGGGCCTCGATGACCATGTAGATGTAGACGGGCCCCGAGCCGGAGAGGCCGGTCGCCGCGTCGAGCGCCGACTCCGGCAGGGCCGCGACCAGGCCGACCGAGCGGAAGACGGCCTCGGCCTTCGCGAGCTCCCGATCCCCGGCGCGCGCGCCGGCGCAGATCGCGGTCGCGCCCGCGTCGACGAGGCACGGGGTGTTCGGCATCGCGCGCACGACCGGGCCGTCGACGCGCAAGGCCTTCGAGATCGCGGCGGTCGTGATCCCGGCCATGACCGAGATCACGAGCTGATTCCCGCGGATCGTCCCGGCGAGCTCCTCGAGCACCTTCTTCGCCATCTGCGGCTTGACCGCGAGGATCACGATGCCGGCGCCCGCGACGGCCTTGCGGTTGTCGGTCGACGTGCGCACGCCCCATCGGCGCTGGAGCTCGGCGAGCGCCTCCGGGGAGCGCCGGGTCGCGACGATCGACTTCGCGGGCACCAGCTTCGAGCGCACCATGCCGCCGATCAGCGCGCCCGCCATGTGCCCGGCCCCGATCACCGCGATCTTCTCGTTCTTGAGCATAGGCTCCTTATATAACAGGAGCCGGCCGGGCCGTCAAGGTTCGACCCGGCCGGCCCGCTCGCGGGGGGAGGCTGCGGGTTGATGAAGTCGTGGGCGCGGACCGTCTTGCGGCCGTTGGCCGTCGAGCGCGTCGCCGCCACGTTGCAGCCCGCCTTCTTCAGGACGGCCTTGTCCCCGGATGATAAATATTTTGACCACGAAGACACAAAGACACGAAGAACGGATGGGGGGGTTAACAACGGATCTCGATATCCGTTAACCCTTCATCCGTTTCTTTTCTTCGTGTCTTTGCGTCTTCGTGGTTCTCGCCGTTCCGTCGTGCGGTCAGAGGCGGACGCCGGCCTTCTCGGCGGCGATCACGATCTTCGCGCAGGCGAGCGCGTCGGAGAGGGCCTCGTGGTGGTTCAACTCGATCTTCAGGTAGGAGCAGACGTTCGGCAGCTTCGTCGGATAGATGTTCCAGGTCGAGCGCGCCAGGCGCACGGTGTCGACGAAGCGGTGGGCGGGCTTGGGCAGGCGCGCGGCCGCGCAGCAGGCCGTCAGCACGCCGGCGTCGAACGGCGCGTTGTGCGCGGCGAGGAACTGCGCGCCGGAGAGAAGGCCCTGGAGGCGCGGCCAGGCCTCGGCGAAGATCGGCTGGCCGAGGACCTGGGCCGGGCGGATGCCGTGGATGCGCGTGAACATGAACTCGTCCGGCGGCGGCGCGAACAGGTCGCCCTCCTCCAGGCGCGGCGGGCGGATCAGCTGGACGGCCGTCTTGACGATCGCCCCGTCCTCGACGCGCACGAGCCCGACCGAGCAGGCCGAGTCCGCGCCCTGGTCGGCGGTCTCGAAGTCGATCGCGACGAAGACGGACATCAGCGCCTCCCCCGCGACAGGCCGTAGGCCTTGTGCAGGGCGCGCAGGGCGGACTCGGCGTCCTTCTGGTCCACGACGCAGGACACGCGCAGGTCCGAGGCCGAGATCATGTGGATGTTGATCCCGTGCGCGGCGAGGGCCTCGAACATCGTCGCGGCGATCTTCGGGCTGTGCCGGAATCCCGTGCCGACCGCGGACACCTTCGCGACCTGCTCGTTGAGGTCCACGCGCTCGGCGCCGAGGCGGCGCGCGACGGCCTCGAGCGCCTTCTTCGCCTTCGCGGCGCCGCCGCGCGGCGTCATGAACGAGATGTCGTTGACGCCGCCGCGGCTGGCCGCGGACTGGATGATCATGTCGACCGGGGTCCCCTCGGCGGCCAGCGCCGACAGGACCTTCGCGGCCGTTCCGGGCCGGTCCGGCACGCCGACGACGGTCAGGCGCACCTCGCTCTTGTCGAGCGCGAGGCTCGACACGAAGGCTTTCTCGAGCATCCGATCCTCCTGGGCGACGACGCGCGTGCCCGGCTGGTTGTGGAACGCCGAGCGCACGTGCAGCTCGACGCCGAAGCGCTCGGCGACCTCGAGCGAGCGCGCCTGCATCACCTGCGCGCCGGCGCCGGCCAGCTCGAGCAGCTCCTCGAACGTGATCGTCTTGAGCTTCCGGGCGTCGTGGACGATCCGCGGGTCCGCGGTGTAGATCCCCTTGACGTCCGAGTAGATCTCGCAGAAGTCCGTCTTCAGCGCCGAGGCCAGCGCGACCGCGCTGAGGTCCGAACCGCCGCGCCCCAGCGTCACCGTGTCGCCGTCCGGGCCGAGGGCCTGGAAGCCGGCGACCGCGACGATCTCGCCGGCCCGCAGGTGGCGCAGGATGCGCCGGGTGCGGATCCGGCGGACCTGCGCGCGGCCGTAGGCGCCGACCGCCTCGAAGCCGGCCTGCGGGCCGGTCAGCGACACCGCGGGGACCCCGCGCGCGCGGCAGGCCATCGCGAACAGCGCGACGCCGACCTGCTCGCCGGTCGTGACCAACTGGTCGAGCTCGCGGCCGTCGGGGTCCGGCGCGACCCGCTCGGCCAGCGCGATCAGCTCGTCGGTGAGCTCTCCCGGCGCCGACACGACGACGGCGACCGCCGCGCCGCGGCGGCGCGCCGCGATCGCGCGCTCGGCCGCGCGCTGGATCTTCTCCGGGTCGGCGACGGACGTGCCGCCGAACTTCATCACGACGATCTTCACGCGTCAGCTCTCGATGCGGACCCCGTGATGGTCGACCGCGACCGGCAGCGCGCGCGCGGCGACGCGGCGCCGGCGGAACGCGCGCCTCATCGCCTCGCCGACGCGCGGAGCGGCCCCGCGCGCCTCGACGA
>JAGWRY010000201.1 GCA_028869495.1 Elusimicrobiota bacterium
AAGAGCGCCGACGAGATGCTGGCCCTGCTGCGCGCGCGCCTGCCCCACGCGCGCGCGGCCGAGCTGAAGATCGCGGCCGCCGAGCAGGCCAAGATCACGAGACTCCGACTGGAGAAAATGCTAGATGCTTAAAGCCCATCGCGACCCCCGCGCGCCGAGCCCGAAGGGGCGAGGCCTGACATGAGCCCGATCACGACCCACGTCCTCGACACCGCCCTGGGCCGCCCCGCGGCCGGGGTGCCGCTGATCCTCGCGCGCTCCTCCGGCTCGGGCTGGACGACCGTCGGTCGCGGCGTCACCGACGCCGACGGCCGCGGACGCGACCTGCTGAAGAGGGGGCCGCTGAAGAAAGGCGTCTACCGCCTGACCTTCGGCGTCGCCGCCTACTTCAAGCGCGCGCGGCAGACCGCCTTCTACCCGTCGGTCTCGGTCGTCTTCGCGGTCCGCGACGCGCGGCACCACCACGTGCCGCTCCTGCTCAGCCCCTGGGGCTACTCGACCTACCGCGGCAGCTAAGGCGCGTCGGGCGGCGCCGTCAGCACGGTGCGCTCGAGCACCTCTCCTTTCGGCCCGAAGCGGGTGATCTCGCGCCTTTCGGCGTCGCCGGTCACGACGATCTTGACGACGGGAATCCATTTTCCGTTCCGTTCGACCCAGGCGATGGATCGAGGCACCGCGGCGGCGTCGTCGGTCCAGGTCCGGCCGTTGACCTTGTCCACCTGGAGAATTCGGCCGGGGTGCCGGTCGCCGGCCGGGGAGACGGCCCCGGTCACCGCGGACTCCGCCCGCGGTTTGGCGCCGCGGTCGTGCCGGGGATGGCACGCGCAAAGCAGCAGAGCGAGAGAGGCGATGACGGCGCGCATATCACTTGATGCCATCGAGGATAGCAAACCGGTGCGGGACTCGGGCGCGGTAGGCGGCGAAGCGCGGCGTTCCCTTGCTCATGAAGTACGCGGCGAACGTCTCGGCGAAGTCCTCCGCGATCGACGCTTTCGCGTACCGCGACACGTAGGTTCCGTCGGCGTCGGCCGCCTCCTTCCAGCGCCGCCACGGGGCGTTGAGATGCTTCGGGTCCGGGTAGCCCCAGCGCTCCTCGGAGTAGGCATGGCCCGACTCGTGAATGAGCGAGACGCGCATCTGTCCCGAGTTCCAATAGAACTGCTCGGCCGAATCCACGGGATAGATCGTCGTCGTTCCGGCGGCCGAGGTGGTCATGGCGGAGCGAAAGCCCTTCATGTGGTAGGCTTTGGCCCAGTAGGCGTCGGCCGGGTTCGCGACGGGGTTGACGACGAGCGTGCGGATGGCTCGGCGGCTCTCGGGCGGCAGGTCGCGCACCGCCCGCGCGATCTCATCGAGGGTGTAGTTCTGGCTGGAGCGCCCGTCGAGTCCCGTCACATAGCGTCCGGCGCGTCCCAGCCAACCCCTCCGCTGCGACAGCGCGACGGCCTCGCTCTGGAGGTTCGCCATGCGCAGCGCGCGGCCGAACCAGCCGTGGACGCGGTCGCGCGGGGTCACGATGGACATCTTCGTGCCGTCGGAGAAGACGGCCGTGTAGCGTTCGGCGTCGGCGGTCGTCCCTCGGAACTTGTAGCCCTTGACCTCCTTCGGAGCGCTGAGGGTGACGCCGGTCGGGGGATGCGCGATGATGCCGGCGACCAGAAACGGCAGGGACGTCTTGAGCGCGGTCGGCGGGGGCACCGCGACCGTTCGCAGGGAGATCGACGACTCCGCCTCCGGGATGGAGTTGAGGCGGGCGTAGTCCGCGGCGGTCAGGCGGCGCGCGGCGGCCGGCGGCGGGCTTGCGTCGGCCGCGGCGCCTCCCGGAGCTCCCGCC
>JAGWRY010000202.1 GCA_028869495.1 Elusimicrobiota bacterium
ATATTTTCAAACACCATGCTGATTTACGAGACGGTCCTCATCCTGAAGCCGGTCATGTCCGACCCCGAGGTCGCGGAATACCTCGAGAAGCTGAAGCAGACCATCGCCGCCGAGGGCGGAGAGATCGTCAACCACGAGATCTGGGGCCGGCGCAAGCTGACCCACATCATCGGCAAGGCGCGCGAGGGCGTGTACCTGTACGTCAAGTACAAGGCCTCCCCGGCGCTGCTCAAGAAGCTCTCCCATAATTTCAGCGTGTCCGACGACGTGATGCGCGACATGACGGTCGTCGCGCAGGACCGCAAGATGCGCGAGAAGAAGCCGAAGAAGGCCAAGCCCGCCGCCGCCGCCGGGGCCGCCGCCGCTCCGTCCGCTTCCGCCTCCGCGCAGGTCTAAGTCATGTCCGAGATTCGTCTCCCCGAGCAGAACACCGTTCTTCTGACGGGGCGCCTGACCCGGGACGCGGAGCTGAAGTACACCGCCGCCGGCGTCGCGGTCTGCCATTTCAGCATCGCGGTGAACCGGAACTACAAGGATCCTAAAAGCGGCGAGTGGAAGGACGACACGAGCTACGTGGATATTTCCGTTTGGCGCGAGGCCGCGGAGCGCTGCGGCAAGATCTTGAAGAAGGGCAGCCCGGTCCACGTCGAGGGACGCCTGAGGAGTTCTTCGTTCGAAGGCAAGGACGGCACGAAGCGCACGAAGCTCGAAGTGGAAGCGCGCCGCGTCCAGATCCTGGAGAAGGCCTCGTCCGCCGCGTCCGGCGCCGGGGAGTCGGAGGCGCCGTCCGTCGGCGCAGATACTGAGGAGGTTCCGTTCTAATGGCTGCCGAACCCAACGCCGCGTCCGCGGCTTCCGAGACCCCCGCGGGGGCTCCCGCATCCGTTCCCGCCGCTCCGTCCGCCTCGTCCAGCGCGGCGTCCGCCGCGCGCCGTCCCGACTCGCGCCGCCGCGCGCCGTATCCCGTGCGCCGCAAGGTCTGCCGCTTCTGCGCCGAGAAGGTCCGCGACATCGACTACAAGCAGATCCAGATCCTGCGCACGTTCACGACCGACACCGGCAAGATCCTCTCCGCCCGCATCACCGGCAACTGCGCGTCGCACCAGCGCCAGTTGACGCGCGCGATCAAGCGCGCGCGCAACCTGGCCTTGTTGCCGTACGTGTCGCGCTGAAGCCGCCCGAAATCACGCAGGAGCGTGTCATGAAAGTCATCCTTCGCACCACCGTCGACCATCTCGGCCGCGCCGGCGAGATCAAGGAAGTCGCCGCCGGCTACGCCCGCAACTACCTGCTGCCGCGCAAGCTCGCCGAGGCGGCCACCCCGTCCGCGATCAAGTACTGGGAGAAGGGCAAGGAGAAGCGCGCCCAGATCGTCGCCGCCGAGGTCAAGGCCGCCAAGGAGCTGGCCGAGAAGCTGGCCGGCGTGAACCTCGCTTTCTCGATGCCCGCCACCGACGAGGGGAAGCTGTTCGGCTCCGTCGGCAAGGCCGACGTCATGAAGAGCCTGAAGGCCGCCGGCTACGACGTGCCGAAGAACTCCGTCCGCCTCGAGAACGCGCTGAAGACCACCGGCGAGCACGAGGTGGACCTGCGCCTGGCCCCCGAAGTCCTCGCGAAGGTCAAGGTCACCGTCTCCGCGCGCGAGTAGCCGAGGTCCCGGGGTCATGGCGCAGAACCCGGCCCTGCCGCCCCAGGCCCTCGAGGCCGAGATGGCCGTGCTCGGCTCGATGCTCATCGAGCGCGAGGCCGCCGAGAAGGCCCTCGACGCCCTGCACGAGAACGACTTCTACCTCGACGCGCACCGCCGCGTCTTCCGGGCGATCCACGCGCAGTTCACCGCGGGCCAGGCCGTCGACCTGGTCACCGTCTCCGAGGAGCTGCGCCGCAGCGGCTCCCTCGACGCCGTCGGCGGCGGCCAGTTCCTGGCCGACCTGATCAACAAGGTCACGACCGCCGCGCACGTCGAGTACTACGCGAACCTCGTCAAGGACAAGGCGCTCCTGCGCGACCTGATCGCCGCCGCGACCGGCATCGTCTCCGCCGCCTACACCCAGGAAAAGAACGTCGTGAAGATCCTGGACGAGGCCCAGGCCTCGGTCCTGAAGGTCAGCGAGCGCCAGACGACGAGCGGCATCGTCGCCGCGCGCGACATCGTCCACGAGGTCGTCGACCAGATCGAGAAGGCGCACCACAGCAAGCAGGCGGTCACCGGCGTGCCGTCGGGCCTGAGCGGCTTCGACCGCATGACGACCGGCTTCCAGAAGTCGGACCTGATCCTGATCGCCGCGCGCCCGTCGCAGGGAAAGACCGCGCTCTCGCTGAACATCGCGGCCCACGTCGCGCTGGAGAAGCAGACGCCGGTGCTGTTCTTCTCCCTCGAGATGAACCGCCACGCGATCATGCAGCGCTTCATCGCGGCCGAGGCGAAGGTCAACCTGAAGGACATCCGCACCGGCTTCTTCCGGCGCGACCGCTGGCAGGACCTGACGAACGCCGCGTCGCGCTTCGCCGACGCGCCGCTCTACATCAACGACAACCCGGGCATGACCGTCTTCAACGTCCGCGCGATCTCGCGTCAGCTGATGACCCGCCTGCGCCAGGAGAAGAAGCAGCTCGGCATGGTCGTCATCGACTACCTCCAGCTCCTGCGCGGCGGCGGCGGGCGCTCCGAGAGCCGCCAGCAGGAGGTCTCCGAGATCTCGCGCGGCCTCAAGCAGCTCGCGCGCGAGCTGAACGTCCCGGTGATCGCGCTGTCCCAGCTGTCGCGCGCGTCCGAGGACAAGACCCGGACCGACAACCGCCCGAAGCTCTCCGACCTGCGCGAGTCCGGCTCGCTCGAGCAGGACGCCGACCTGGTCGCGATGATCTACCGCGAGGGCTACTACAAGCCGATGGACCCGACCCTCGAGAACAAGGCCGAGATCATCATCGCCAAGCAGCGCCAGGGCCCGACGGGTTCGGTCCCGGTTCTCTTCCTGCGCGACATCACGCGCTTCGCCGACGAGGCGGCCGGCGTCGAGGAGCCCGCCGACCTTCAGGAGAGCCAGACCCAGTTCTCCTGATGGCGATCCTCGCGGCCGAGGTCACGCCGTCCGCGCCGCCGCGGCGCCGCTTCTTCCGTCCGACGTGGGCCGAGGTGGACCGCGGGGCGCTGATCCGCAACCTGCGCCGGATCCGCGCGCGCCTCAAGCCCGGCGTGAAGGTGATGTTCGTCGTCAAGGCCAACGCGTACGGCCACGGCGCGCCCGAGTGCGCGCGCGCGGCCGAGGCCGCCCGCGCGGCGGACTGGCTCGGCGTCTCCTCCGTCGAGGAGGGGATCGCCCTGCGCGACGCCGGCGTGCGCCTCCCGGTGCTGATTCTCGGCTCCTTGTACCCGTTCGAGAGCGTGCTGGCCGCGGTCGCCTACGGCCTGACCCCGATCGTCGCCAGCCTCGAGTCGGCGCGCCGCGTCGCCGAGGCCGCCGAGCGCCTGAAGCGCCGTCTCGACGTCCACGTGAAGGTGGACACCGGGATGGGGCGCATCGGCGTGCGCCCGGAGGCCGCGCCGGAGCTGGTGCGCCGCCTGTCGGCGAGCCGTTCCGTGCGCGTGCAGGGCCTCTACACGCACCTCGCGCGCGCCGACGAGGACGCGGCCTTCACCGCGCGCCAGCTGAAGGCGTTCCGGCGCGTCGTCGCGGAGCTCGCGCGCGAGGGCCTGCGCCCGCCGATCGTCCATGCGGCGAACTCCGCGGGCGCCCTGCGCTTCCCGGCCGCGCGCTTCGACCTGGTGCGCCCGGGCCTGGCCGCCTACGGGCTCTGGCCCGGCTTCGAGCCGGCGCTGTCGCTGAAGTCGAAGATCGTGTTCCTTAAGACCCTGCCGAAGGGCGCGACGGTCAGCTACGGCGGCGCCTGGCGCGCGCGGCGCGTCTCGCGCGTCGCGACCCTGCCGATCGGCTACGGCGACGGCTACCCGCGGGCGCTGTCGAACCGCGCGCGCGTCGTCGTCGGCGGGCGGCGCTGCCCGGTCGTCGGGCGCGTGACGATGGACCAGACGATGGTCGACGTGACCGGCGTCCCGTCCGCGCGCGTCGGCGACGACGCGACGCTGATCGGCCGGCAGGGCCGCGCGGAGGTCCCGGCTTCCGAGCTCGCGCGCCTGTGCGGGACGATCCCGTACGAGACCGTGACCGCGCTGTCGCCGCGCGTGCCGCGCGTGTGGGCGGCGCCGTGACCGAGTCCCTGTTCGGCGGCTTCGGCGCCTGGATCCTCGAGCTCTCCGAGGACATGGGGCAGTTCGTCTTCCTGGTCCGTTCGACCTTCCAGTGGATGTGGCGCGCGCCGATCGAGTGGCGCCAGACCCTGATCCAGATGGCGCGCATCGGCGTCGAGTCCCTGCCGGTGACCGCGATGACGATGTTCTTCACCGGCATGGTGCTCGCCCTGCAGTCGGGCGCGACGTCGAAGCACTTCTTCAACACCCCGCTCTTCGTCGGCACCGTCGTCGCGTTCTCGATCGTGATGGAGCTGGGGCCGGTGCTGACCGCGATCGTCGTCGCGGGCCGCGCGGGCGCCGCGATCGCGGCCGAGCTCGGCACGATGAAGGTGACCGAGCAGATCGACGCGCTCTACACGCTCGGCACGGACCCGGTCCGCTACCTGATCATCCCGCGCGTCCTCGCCTTCCTGTTCGTCCTGCCGTTCCTGACGGTGATCTCGGACTTCACCGGCATCCTCGGCGGCTACTTCGTCTCGCGCGTCAAGTACGACATCCCGGGGATCACCTACTGGCACGACATCGTCGACAACATGCAGATCCGCCACTTCGTGCACGGCTACATCAAGACCTACATCTTCGCGTTCCTGGTGTCGATGATCTCGTGCTACCGCGGCGTGACGACGCGCGGCGGCGCGGAGGGCGTCGGCAAGTCCACGACGCGGGCCGTCGTCGAGAGCATGGTCCTGATCCTCGTCGTCGACTACTTCGCGACCGCGCTGTTGAACGCGATGGGGATCACCTAGTGATCGAGGCGATCGGCGTCGTCAAGCGCTTCGGGCCGCGCACGATCCTGCGCGGCATCGACCTGAAGGTCGAGACCGGCGAGACCCTCGCGATCATCGGCGGCTCGGGCTGCGGCAAGAGCACGTTCCTGAAGTGCGTGATCGGCCTGCACGCGCCGACCGAGGGGCGCGTCGTCGTCGACGGCCTCGACGTGACGAAGCTGAAGACCGAGGCCGAGATCGCCGACTACCGCCGCCGCTTCGGCTACCTGTTCCAGGAGGGCGCGCTCTTCGACTCGATGACGGTCGCCGAGAACATCTGCTTCGGGCTGAAGTACCTGACCGACGTCCCGCCGTCGCAGTACCGGAAGATCGCGTCCGACTCGCTGGCGCTGGTCGGCCTCAAGGACGTCGAGGACTTCAAGCCGTCCGAGCTTTCCGGCGGCATGAAGAAGCGCGTCGCGCTCGCGCGGGCGATCGCGGCGCGGCCGCAGTACATTTTGTATGATGAGCCGACCACGGGCCTCGACCCGATCATGTCGGACGTCATCAACGATCTGATCCTCGATCTCCAGAAACAGCTCAAAGTGACCGCGATCGTCGTCACCCACGACATGAAGTCGGCCTACAAGGTCGGCACCCGCATCGCGATGTTCCACGAGGGCCGCGCGCTGATGACGGGCACGCCGCAGGAGTTCAAGACGACGGACAACCCGTACGTCCGCCAGTTCGTGGACGGGCTCAGCCAGGGACCGATCAAGATGAAGCTGAAGGAGTTCGAGGCCGACGACTCCGGCGCCGCGCCCGCGGCGAAGGCGCAGGGGAAGCGCTAGGTGGTCTCCCTCGAGGCGAAGGTCGGCGCGTTCGTCCTGGCCGGCCTCGTCTGCATCGCGTCGGCGATCTTCCTGCTCGGCGACTACACGTTCGAGCGCCGCTATACGATCTACGCGACGTTCCACGACGTCGCGAACCTGTCGAAGGACGCGCCGGTCAAGCTCGCCGGCGTGGACATCGGCAAGGTGACGGGACTCGAGCTCGAGGACCACCACGCGAAGGTGATCCTGAAGATCCGCCACGGCGTCGACATCTACAAGGATTCCGAGTTCGAGATCGGCTCGACCGGCATCATCGGCTCGAAGTACCTGCAGATCGACCAGGGCGACCCGTCCTCGGGGATCATCGCGCCGGGCACGACCGTCAAGGGCGTGGACCCGGTGTCGATCGAGAAGTCGCTCAATCAGACGCTGGCCAAGCTCGACGGCCTGCTCGACGACATGACGAAGAAGGGCCCGCGCGGCAGCCTCGCCGACAACCTGCGCGACACGGTCGCCAACGTGCGCGAGATGACCGCGAACCTCAACGACCTGATCGCGACGACGAAGCCGCGGATGGAAAAGGCGATGGATCGGACCGACGACATCACGAAGAAGCTGGACGACCTGCTCGCGAAGTCGAACCAGACGATGGCCGCGCTGGCCACCGACCAGGGCACCGTCGGCGCGCTCCTCCACGACAAGAAGATGAAGGAGGACGTCAAGGAGACGATCGCCTCCGTCAAGGACGCGGCGGCCACCGCGAAGAACGTGTTCGGCCGCATCAACCAGTTCCACCTCTACTGGAACTACGACTGGCGCTACGACAGCTTCGCGCGCACGTCCCACTCCGACGCCGGCATGAAGATCGTGCCGCGCGGCCACCACTACTACTACGTCGGCGCGTCGAACGTCGCCAACCTCAACGACCAGCCGCGCGGGCGCCAGCCGGACTACTCCCAGCCGAACCGCGTCGACGCGCTGCTGGGCTTCAACTACGGCGCGTGGGACTGGGCCTTCGGCTCGATCCGCTCGGCCGGCGGCGCGCGCATGACCTACACGCCGTTCGTCGGCGACCCGTTCTGGGGGCGCTTCTCGGTGACCGCGCAGGCCTACGACTTCGGGCGCAACCGCATCATCGCGGGCAAGCGCTTCGACAAGCCCGACTACGACGCGGGCCTCATCGCGCGCGTCAACAAGTACGTCCGCATCGGCGGGCGCGTCGAGGACATCCAGGAGACCGCGCGCTACATGACCTGGGCGAACATCATGTTCGAGGACAAGGACGCCGCCTACCTGTTCGGCCTGGCGACCTTCGGCGCGGCCGGCACGAAGGGCCGCAGCAAGAAGTAGCCCGCCGCCCGGCTCAGCGCGGCTTCGCGCGCGCCCGCAGTCCCTTCATCAGGCCGGTCGGCTTCTGGCGGTTTTGGCTCGCCCGCGTCGAGCGCCGCGACGGCGTCCCGGCCGAGGTCTCCAGCGCGTAGCTCGCGTGCCGGCCCGCGCGCTCCGAGTAGTTCCAGCCCTTCCCCGCCTTCAGGACGTCCTGCAGGCGCCGCGGCGCCCGCGCCTTCTTGGGGCCCGCGCGCTCGCTCCAGTAGCGCGCCATCTGCGCTTTCGTGGCCATAGACGCCTCCCGGGCGGCCGCCGCCCTTCGCCCGAAGGGGCGCGACGTTCCTGCCGCGGAACCTTTCCGGCCTCGCAACGTAGGGAACGGCGGGAACCACGAAGACACAAAGACACGAAGGCAGGAGGGGCGCTGAACGGATTTAAGGGTTGACGGAATACGACGTTCGCCGGCAACCCTTCTTCCGTTCTTCGTGTCCCTGCGCTTCCCAGCCTTCGTGTCTTTGTGTCTTCGTGGTCCGATCCGTCCGTTCCGTCGTCGTCGGAGAATCCGTCGAAAATGGCACAATAGACCCGTCATGGCGCGACTGAAGACCGTCCACCGCTGTCAGCAGTGCGGCCACTCGGCCTCCAAGCCGATGGGGCAGTGCCCGGGCTGCGGCGAGTGGAACACGATGGCCGAGGAGGTCGTCGAGGCCCGCCCCGGGAGCCTGACCGAGTCGGTCGCCGAGGCCCGGGGTTCGCTGACGTCGTTCAGCTCGGCCGTCGTCGCGCTGAAGGACGCGCGCGAGGAGGCCGAGACGCGCACCCCGGTCGGCCTGCCCGAGCTCGACCGCCTGCTCGGCGGCGGCGTCGTGCCGGGGCAGGTCGTCCTGCTGGCGGGCCCGCCGGGCATCGGCAAGTCCACGCTGATGCTGCAGGCCGCCGCGCGGCTGGCCGCGCGCGGGCCGTTCCTGTACGCGTCGGGCGAGGAGTCCCTGCGCCAGGTCTCGTCGCGCGCCAAGCGCCTGGGCCTGTCGGCCGAGTCCCTGTATCTCGTGTCGGAGACGTCGCTGGCCAAGATCCTGGCCGCCGTCGAGCAGGTCAAGCCCTGGGCGATGGTGCTGGACTCGGTGCAGACGGTCACCCACCCCCAGCTGACCTCGAGCCCGGGCTCGGTCGGCCAGGTGCGCGAGTGCGCGGCCGAGCTGGTGCGGGCGGCCAAGGCCCGCGATTCGGTCGTCTTCCTGCTCGGCCACGTGACCAAGGACGGCGCGCTCGCGGGCCCGAAGGTCCTCGAGCACATCGTCGACACCGTCCTGTACTTCGACACGGAGAATCACGACCTGCTGCGCGTCCTGCGCGCGCAGAAGAACCGCTTCGGCCCGACCGACGAGATCGGCCTCTTCGAGATGGGCGAGGGCGGGCTTTCCGAGGTCAAGGACGCGACCGCCTTCTTCGCGGCCGAGCTCGGCCGCTCGGCGGCGCCGGGGCGCGCGGTCTCGGTCGCGCTCGAGGGCTCGCGGCCCGTCCTCGTCGAGGCGCAGGCGCTGGTCGTGCCGACGCGCTACCCGCTGCCGCGGCGCATGGCGACGGGGCTGGACCTCAACCGCGTGCTGGTGCTCCTGGCCGCGATGGAGCGCCACCTGGGCCTGCGCCTGGAGGACCGCGACTGCTTCGTCAGTCTGGCCGGGGGCCTGCGCCTGAAGGACCCGGCCCTCGACCTCGCGGCCGGACTGGCCGTCGCGGGCTCGGCGCGCGACAAGGCGGTCCCGGCGGACCTGGTCCTGCTGGGCGAGGTCGGGCTGCTCGGCGAGATCGGGCGCGTCCCGCGCCTGGAGGCGCGCCTGAAGGAGGCCGCGAAGGCGGGGTTCAAGCGCGCGCTGGTCCCGGCGCGCGGGGCCAAGGACCTGCCGAAGTCCCTGCCGATCAAGGCGATCGGCGTCGCCGACCTGCGCGCGGCCGCCGAGGCCGCCTTCGGCTCCGACGAGGCGGAGTAGACCCCGCCCCGGATGTCGTAAAATAAGGCGTTCATCCCGTCCATTCCCGTATTCCTCCTAAGGAGGGCCGCATGTACATCTGGCTGTTCCGCATCGGGGTCGTCCTCGCCTGCCCCGCGATCGTCTATTTCGCGCACATCGCGCCGAACTGGTCGGGCGTCGGCATCGGCCTCGGCGTCGGCCTGGCGATCGTCGCGATCGAGTACCTCGTCGCCGAGCTGAACCTGCTGACGATCATGGGCGGGGTGCTCGGCGTCGCCGTCGGCATCATCGTCGCGCGCGTCGTCGACTACCTCGTCTTCCAGGTCGGCAACCAGTCCCTCTACGAGGTCTGGGACAAGTTCTCCGTCCTGCGCTACTTCGCGTTCGCGGTGCTGGGCCTGGTGATCGCGGTGCGCAAGTTCCCGGAGCTCGACGACCTGGACCAGGACCTGCTGAAGATGAGCAAGAAGCGCGGCGCGCAGGTGAAGATCCTCGACACGAACGCGATCATCGACGGGCGCGTGTCCGACGTCGTCGAGACGCACTTCCTGTCCGGGACCCTGGTCGTCCCGCGCTTCGTGCTGAGCGAGCTGCACCGCCTGGCCGACTCGGACGACCCGCTCAAGCGCGCGCGCGGGCGCCGCGGCCTGGACGTGCTGGCCCGCCTGCAGGAGAACGTCTCGGTCCCGGTCAAGATCCTGGACAAGGACGTCCCCGACATCCGCGAGACCGAGGGCAAGGTCGTCAAGCTCGCGCGCGAGATGGGCGCCAAGATCGTGACCACCGACTTCAACGTCAACAAGGTCGCCAGCCTGGAAGGCGTGACCTGCCTGAACGTCAACGACCTGTCCACGGCGCTCAAGACCGTCGTCCTGCCCGGCGAGGGGATGACGGTGTTCGTCATGAAAGAGGGCAAGGAGCGCGACCAGGGGATCGGCTACCTCGACGACGGGACGATGGTCGTCGTCGAGGACGGGCGGCGCTCGATCGGCAAGCGCGTCGAGGCGGCCGTGACGTCGATCCACCAGACCTCGAACGGGCGCATGATCTTCGCGAAGGCGCGGCCGGAGAAGCCCGCGGCCGCCTGACGTGCGGGCCGGAGCGATCGTCGTCTCGGGCGGGTCCGGCTCGCGGATGGGCCGGCCGAAGCAGTTCCTGCCGCTGGGCGGCTCGACGGTCGCCGAGCGCTCGCTCGCCTGCTTCGCCGCAATGCCGGAGATCGAGGCGGTCGTGCTCGTCCTGGGCGCCGACGCTCTGAGGGAGCACGGGGCGCGTCTGTCGCGGGGCAAGGTCAAGGTCGCGCCGGCCGGGGCGACGCGGATGGGCTCGGTGATCAGCGGCTTCGCGGCCCTGCCCGCGGGGCTGGACCTCGTCGCGATCCACGACGGCGCGCGCTCGCTGGTCACGCCCGAGGTCGTGCGCGCGACGCTGGCCGAGGCGGCCAAGTCCGGCGCGGCGGTCGCCGCGGTGCCGGTCAAGGACACCCTGAAGCGCGTCCCGAAGGGGCGCGCGATCGTTTCGGAAACGCCCGACCGCGCGGAGTTCTGGGCCGCGCAGACGCCGCAGACCTATCGTTGCTCCGTGCTGAAAGAGGCGCTCGAGCGCTTCTCGGACGACGCCGACGCGACCGACGAGAGCCAGCTGGTCGAGCGCTGCGGACACGCGGTCTCGGTCGTCCCGTCCAGCTACGAGAACTTCAAGATCACGACCCCGGAGGACCTGGTCATGGCGGAGGCGATCCTGGACGCGCGCGCGGGCGGGCCGCGCCGGACGACGGTGGGCTTCGGCTACGACGTGCACCGCCTCGTCGCCGGGCGCGAGCTGTGGCTGGGCGGGATCAGGCTCCCGCACGACAAGGGCCTGCTCGGGCACTCCGACGGCGACGCGGTCCTGCACGCGGCCTGCGACGCCCTGCTCGGCGCGCTCGCCCTCGGCGAGATCGGCATCGCCTTCCCGCCCAGCGACCCGAAGTTCAAGGGGCTGGCCTCCAAGGAGATCGTCGCTCACACCCTGAAGAAGGCGGCCGAGGCCGGCGGCGAGCTGGTCCACCTCGACGTGACGCTGATCGCCGAGGAGCCGAAGCTTAAATCCCACTACGCGGCGCTCAAGGAGTCGGTCGCGCGTCTGTTCGGCCTGCCCCCGGAGCGCGTGAACCTGAAGGCGAAGAGCGCCGAGGGCCTGGACGCGATCGGGCGCGGCGAGGCGATCGCCTGCCACGCGGTCGCGACGGTCCTGTCGCGGCCGGGGGGCGGGGCCTAGGCGATGTCCGGCCTCTCCGGCCCTCCCGACTGGTACAAGGACGCGGTCGTCTACGAAGTCGGCGTCCGCTCGTTCTGCGACTCGGACGGGGACGGCTACGGGGACCTCAAAGGGCTGGTCTCCAAGCTCGACTACCTGGCCGACCTGGGGGTGACGGCGCTGTGGCTCCTGCCGCTGTGCCCGTCGCCGATGCGCGACGACGGCTACGACATCGCCGACTACAAGGGCATCCACCCGCAGGTCGGCACGCTCGACGACTTCCGCGCGCTGATCGAGGCGGCGCACGCGCGCGGCCTGCGCGTGATCACGGAGCTGGTCCTCAACCACACGTCGGATCAGCACCCGTGGTTCCAGCGCGCGCGCCGGGCGCCGAAGGGCCACCCGGACCGCGACTGGTACGTCTGGAGCGACGACCCGGAGCGCTACAAGGGCGCGCGGGTGATCTTCCAGGATTTCGAGAAGACGAACTGGACCTGGGACGCGGACGCGAAGGCCTACTACTGGCACCGCTTCTATCACCACCAGCCGGACCTGAACTTCGAGCACGCGCCGGTGCGCGAGGCGATCCTCGACGTGGTCGACCACTGGTTCGGGCTGGGGGTGGACGGCCTGCGCCTGGACGCGGTGCCGTACCTGTACGAGCGCGAGGGGACTTCGAGCGAGAACCTGCCCGAGACGCACGCGTTCTTGAAGACCCTGCGCGCGCACGTGGACGCGAAATGGACGGGCCGGATGCTGCTGGCCGAGGCGAACCAGTGGCCCGAGGACGCGGTCAAGTACTTCGGCGACGGCGACGAGTGCCACATGGCGTTCCACTTCCCGCTGATGCCGCGCCTGTTCATGGCGATGCGCCGCGAGGAGCGCCGCCCGATCGCCGAGATCATGGCGCGCACGCCGGCGATCCCGGACAACTGCCAGTGGGCGCTGTTCCTGCGCAACCACGACGAGCTGACGCTCGAGATGGTCACCGACGAGGAGCGCGACTACCTGTGGCGCGAGTACGCGAAGGACCCGAAGGCGCGCCTGAACCTGGGCATCCGCCGCCGCCTGGCGCCGCTCCTCGACGGCGACCGCCGCCGCATGGAGATGATGACGGCGATGCTGCTGTCCTTGCCCGGCACGCCGGTCCTCTACTACGGCGACGAGATCGGCATGGGCGACAACCTGGGCCTCGGCGACCGCAACGGCGTGCGCACGCCGATGCAGTGGAGCCCGGACCGCAACGCCGGCTTCTCGACGGCCGACGCGTCGAAGCTGGTCCAGCCGCTGGTCACCGACCCGGCCTACCACTGGCAGACCTTCAACGTCGAACTGCAGAAGGCCAACGAGAGCTCCTTCTTGAACTGGACCCGGCGCCTCCTGCGCCTGCGCGCGCGCCATCCGGCCTTCGGCCGCGGCTCGGTCACCTTCGTCGACGCCGGCACCTACCACGCGCTGGCCTTCGTGCGCGAGTTCGAGGGCGACCGCGTGTTGGTCGCCTGCAACCTGTCGCGCTTCACGCGCCCCCTGCCGCTCGACCTGTCGCGCTGGAAGGGCGCGACCCCCGTCGAGCTCTTCGGCGGCGTGCGCTTCCCGCCCGTCGCCGACGATCGCTACCAGCTGACGCTGGGCCCGCGGGGATTCTGCTGGTTCGCGCTGGAAGGCCCGTGAGCCCGTCCGCCGCCCTGCGCCGCGAGCTCGCGAAGTCCCCGCGCCTGCTCCTCGCCCTCGATTTCGACGGCACCCTGGCCCGCCTGCGCCGCGACCGCCGCGCCCCGCGCCTGCCCGCCGGCCGCCGCAAGGCGCTCTCCGTCCTCGCGAAGACTCACGGCGTCCGCATCCTCGTCGTCAGCGGCCGCGCCCTGGCCGACCTGCGCGGGCGCTGCCCCGTCCCCGGCGCCGCCTTCGCCGGCGACCACGGCCTGCGCCTGGAAGGAATCGGCCCGCGCTGGCGCCACCCCGACCTCGCCCGCCGTCGTCGCCGCGCCGGAATCCTCGCCGCCGCCGCCCGAGCCGCCGCCAAAGACCTGCCGGGCGTCCGCGTCGAGCGCAAAGAGGCCTCCGTCGCCGTCCACTACCGGAACGCCCCCGCCGTCCGCCGCGATCCCAAACCCTTGAAGCGCGCCCTCGAGCGTCTTCCGTTGTCCGGCTGGCGCGTCGCCCCCGGCAAGTGCCTGTGGGAACTGCGTCCGCGCCAGGACTGGGGCAAAGGCGAGGCGATCCTCCTTGCCCTCAAGCGCCTCGGCCGCGGCTGGAAGGCCGCCTTCGTCGGCGACGATACGACCGACGAGGAAGGCTTCGCGGTCCTCGGCCGCCGCGCCCTCACCGTCCGCGTCGGGCCCGGCCGCACGGCCGCGCGCTGGCGCCTGCCGGGCATCGGCTCGGTGGATCGGCTGCTGGCCGAGATTCGCCGCTCGCGCCGGCCCTAGGCGGCCGCGCTGGCCGAGGCGCGGACGGACCGCGGGCCGGACGGTCAGCGCAGGACCAACAGGGAGGTCAAGGTCAGGACCAGCACCAGGAAGGTGACGGTCGCGTAGAACCAGTCGCGCTCTTCCGTCGCGAAGAGGACCATCGAGCCGGCGACCCGCAGGATCGGCGTCATCACGAGCATCAAGACCCCGAGCTCGATGAGGGCGACGCCGTCGCCTGCGGCCGCACGGCGCAGGATCGCGCCGATGTCGCCGGAGTAGCTCAGCGTCTGCATGCGCGCCACGGTCGGGGAGGTCTGCGCGAAGCTGAGCACCAGCCCCAAGAGCATGACGGCCGTGCTCGCGACGACGCCGCCGCGCAGGATCCAGGCGGAGACCGTGTGGATGTCCCGGTCGCCTCGGCGGCGGCGCTCGCGCGCCTGCGCGGCGAGCGCGACGGCGGACGGCTCCTGGGAGCTCATCGGAGTCATATTATAACCCGACGCCCAGGCCGCGCAGGAGCATTTCCGCGCCGATGACGCCGAGGGCGACTGCGAAGACTTGCCGGATGCGGGCGTTGGACATGCGCTCCATCAGCTTGGTCCCCAGGAACGCCCCGCCCAGCACCGAGAGAGCGACGGGGGCCACCAGATAAGGCAGGACCAGCCCGCGCCGCAGGTAGACGCCCGCCGCGGACGCCGCGGTGACGCCGATCATGAAGTTGCTCGTCGCCGTCGAGACCTTCGTGGGCACCTTCATGTAGACCTCGTGGGCGAGGACCTTGACGACGCCCGCGCCGATGCCGAGAAGGCCGGAGATGATCCCGGCCAGCCCCATCAGCCCCATCGCCTGCGGGATGCCCGTGACCTGGTAGTGGACCTCGCGCTCGAGACGGTGATCGTAGTACGAGCCGTTGAGCCGGAGGCGGGCGGCCAGTCGGTCGTTGTGCACGCCCTCGGGCAGCTCCTCGCCGATGTTGGCCAGGATCGGGATCAGCGAGGCGAGCAGGGTCAGGCCGAACAGGACGGAGAGGCCGGGGCCGCTCAGGTAGCGGGACAGCACGGCCGCGCCCAGGATGGCGCCCGTCGCGGTCGACAGCTCCAGGAACATCGCGATGCGGATGTTGGTGATCTTGTCCTTGACGTAGACCGAGCCCGCGCCGCTCGACACGGCGATCACGGAGACGATGCTGGCGCCGATCGCGCGCTGGATCGGGATGCGCAGGAACAGCGTCAGGACCGGGACGATGACGATCCCGCCCCCGAGGCCGCTGATCGAGCCGACGACGCCGCCCGCGAACGACGCGACGGCGACCTCGAGAAGCCAGGCGATGGAATGGATCATGCGGGTATCTTATCAAGCGCGGATTTGAGAAGCCACGGAGTGACGATCGTCGTGGTCACGGCGATGAGGACGAGACACGTGAAGATGTTCGCGCCGATGAAGCCGCGCGAGTAGGCGATGTCGGCGATCACGAGCTCCATGATCCCGCGGCCGTTGAGGCCCATCCCGAGCGCCCAGCTCTCGGCGGAGGAGAGCCGCGCGAGGCGCCCGCCGAGGTAGCCTCCGGCGATCTTGCTGACGAAGGCGGCCGCCAGGACCGCGAGCAGGAAGCCGGGGGTCTTCAGCGAGCGGACGTCGAACTGGAGTCCGATCGCCGCGAAGAAGACCGGGGCGAGGAATCCGATCGTGACGCTGGAGGCCGTCTTCTGCACCTCCTTGTGGTTCTCCTCGCCCAGGAACTCCCGGCTCAGGAGCATCGCGCCGAAGAAGGCCCCGATGACCGAGTGCAGGCCCAGGCGCTCCGACAGCGCCGCGAAGGTCATGACGAAGGCGATGGAGACGGCGAAGAGCGCCTCCTTGGTTTTGACGCCGGCCAGCAGGCGCTCCAGGACGCGCCGCGCCAGCGGGATGCGGCCTGCGGAGAGCATGATGAGGCGGTAGGCCGCGACGAGGACCGCCATCAGAAGCAGGGCCTTGCCCAGCGCGAGGGCCGTCTCCGAGGCGAGCTGGGACCAGGTGCCCGCCGCGCCCATGTCGAGGATGATCCCGAGGAGGAGCAGGGCGGCGGTGTCGTTGAAGACCGCGGCGGAGACGATCCTGCGCCCGGTCGGGCTCTGGAGCCGTCCCAGATCCAGCAGGATGCGCACGCTCACCGGCAGAGCGGTGATCGCCACGCACAGCCCTAGGAACGCGACCCGGTACTTGTCGAGCCCGAAGGCGGCGGCGACGGCGGCGCCGGCCAGCAGGGGGACGAGGAAGCTCGACAACGCGATCCAGAAGCCGCGCCCCTTCATCGTCTCGGCGAGCTCGCCCGGATCGATTTCCATTCCGGCCAGCAGGACGAGGAAGAAGACGCCCAGCTCCGTGATGACCTTGAGCTCCGGGGTGACGCCGATCCAGCCCGCGACGGACGGGCCCAGGAGCACGCCCGCGAGGATCTCCCCGATCATCGCCGGCTGCCCCAGGCGCTCGAGGATCTCTCCGCCCAGGCGGGCGGCGATCAGCAGGCAGACAAGCGAGGAGATCAGGGGCATCGGCGTTCCGGGATCGTCAGGCAGCCGCGGCGCCGCTCGGGCGCACGCGCGCCAGGTCGTCGATCAGGCGGGCGCCCCAGCGGTAGATGTTGTGCTCGCGGATCACGTCGCGCATCGCGGTCCAGCGGCGCTCGCGCTCGGCGGGCTCCATCTCGATGGCCTCGAGGAGGGCGTCCGACATGCGCTCGACGTCGTAGGGGTTGACGATCAGCGCGTCGCGCAGCTCGCGGGCGGCGCCGGTGAAGCGGCTGAGGATCAGCGCGCCCGGCTCGGCGCGCGCCGAGGCGACGTACTCCTTGGCGACGAGGTTCATCCCGTCGTGGAGGGAGGTCACCAGGCAGACGTCCGCGACGCGGTACCAGCGCTCGACGTCGCGGCGGCCGTGGTGGCCGACGAGGAGCGCGATCGGCTTCCAGCCGCGCGCGCCGAAGCGCGCGTTGATGCGGTCGGAGGTCTTCTGGACCTCGTCGCCGAGGTCGCGGTAGCGCGGGATGTTCGTGCGGCTGGGGGCTCCCAGCTCGACGAAGACGAAGCGGCCGACGTAAGCCGGGTTCTTCTCGAGGAAGCGCTCGATGGCCAGCAGGCGCTCGATGATGCCCTTCGTGTAGTCGATGCGGTCGACGCCCAAGGCGACGATCGTGCCGGTCGCGCCGATCTCCTTCAGGAGATCGGCCTTCTTCGGCGGCTGGTCGGACGCCTCCGACATCGCGACGCTGATCGGGTACGGGCGGACCAGGGTCTCGTGGCCCGCGCGGCGCACCGAGAAGCGCTCCCAGTCGATGCGGCACTCGAGCGCGTGGTCGACGGTCTCCAGGAAGTTGTTGCAGTGGGACTGGATGTGGAAGCCGAGGACGTCGGCGCCGAGCATCCCGTCCAGGATGTCCCTCTGCCACGGGCAGATGCCGAAGGCCTCGGGGTTCGGCCACGGGATGTGCCAGAACAGCGACACGCGCGCGTCGGGGCGCGCCTCCTTGATCAGGCGCGGCAGGAGCGCGAAGTGGTAGTCCTGGATCAGGATCGCGGGCTCCTCGACGCCCTCGATCTCGGAGAGGAGCGCGTCGGCGAACTTGCGGTTGACCGCCTGGTACTGGCGCCAGTCCTCGGCGCGGAACGACGGGCGCGCGTGCGCGATGTGGCACAGCGGCCAGAGCCCCTCGTTCGAGAAGCCGAAGTAGTAGCCGTCCTCCTCCTCCTTCGACAGCCACACGCGCTTGATCGCGTACAGCGGCTGCTCCGGGGGGACCATCACGCGGTCGCGCGCGTCGACGACCTCGCGGTCGGCGTCGCCGGCGCCGTGCGCGACCCAGGTGCCGCCGCAGGCGCGCAGGATCGGCTCGACCCCGGTCACCAGGCCGCTGGCCGGCTGGAGGACCTCGATCTTGCCGTTGCGGCGCACATGCAGGTACGGCTCGCGGTTGGCGACGACGAAGAGCGGGCGGCCCTGCAGGCGGTCGCGCGCGTGTTCCTTCAGGCGCTCGGCGGTCCACGTCGACTGCGCCTGGTGGCGCAGGCGCGCCTCCTCCTCGGCGGCGGCGCGCGCCTCGCCGAGGCGCTTGGCCAGGCGCTCGGCCTCCGAGGCGAGCGGGCCCAGCAGCGGCGAGCGCGGCGGCGCGGCGCCGGGCCCCTCCGCGGCGAGTTGGCGCATCCAGACGGCCATCTGGTCGAGGGGAGCCAGCAGGTCCCAGCGCACGATCCACAGCGTGATCACGACGATCAGCAGGCTCTGCACGAGCAGGCGCCAGTAGCTGCGGCTCCACAGGTCGCGCACGACCGCGTCCACGTGCGACGCGTCGCTGACCACCGTCAGCGAGCCGAGGCCGTCGGCCAGCGGCGCCGAGCAGGCCCGCGACGGGGGCGGG
>JAGWRY010000203.1 GCA_028869495.1 Elusimicrobiota bacterium
AGAGAGCGCGCGCGGCCGGCGCGGACAGGCGCCCGACGGCGGACCAGAAGCGCCACGCTTCGCGCGCGGCCGAGGCGGCGCTCGCGCGCAGGGCGACGGACTCCGGGAACAGGGCCTTCAGCAGGACGAGCACGAGCAGGCCGTTGGCCGCCAGGATCAGCGCCAGCGAGAACACCGTCCCGCCGGCCGCGTCGAGGTCGGGCTGCTTGACCTGCGTCAGCGTGTCGAAGGTCATCACCGCGTGGAAGGCGAGCGCGGCGCCCATCAGGCCCAGGAACAAGGGCTCGGCGCGCGCGCCGGGGTCCAGCCAGAGCAGGACGCGGTAGCCGAGGACGACCAGCAGGGCGTGCAGGGGCACGCAGTACGGCGCGAGCGCGACCAGCGCGCCCGATTCGGAGAGGTCCACGTGGCCGCCCTTCTCGCCGATCTTGATCGCGAAGACCTTGCCGCCGGTCGCCCAGGCGGCCAGCGCGTGGGTCATCTCGTGGCCGGCGACGTACGCCCAGCGCGCGGCGCGGCCGGCGTGCGCGGCGCGGCCGCCGGGCTCGAGCACGTGGCGGCCGATCAGCCAGGCCGCGGCGACGAGGGCCATGCCGGCCAGGAACGGGGCCGCCGACGGGGCGGCGAGGGCGACGTCGGCCAGGGCCTTCGCCGCGCCCCAGGCGAGCGCGCCGGAGAGCGGCAGGAGGAGGACGCCGGCCAGCAGGCGGGTCATCGCGCGCGGGTCCGGCTCACTGCAGCATGTAGTCCTTGTAGGGGACGTGCTCGGCGTCGAGCTGCTTCTTCCAGAGCGCGCGCGTCGAGGCCATCTTCTCGCGCGCGAGGAGCGTCCAGCGGTCGTCGGGCGGGCTGAAGAGCTCGGCCGCGCTCTGGAACCAGACGTACGCGTACTTCAGCGAGCTCTCCGAGACGGCCTGGTCGCGGGCGAAGCGCGCCAGCTCGACCTGGCGATCGTGCTCGGCCTTCGTCAGGCGCCCGGCGGCGAGCTCCCGGTCGAGCTCCGCGCGGCGCTTCGCGAACGCGGCGTCGTAGAACGCGGCCTTCTTCTCCGGATGCGCATTCCAGTCCAGGTACTTCTCGCCCTCGAGATACGCCGAGCGCGCGCGCAGGTACAGGTCGACGCGGGCCGAGACGTAGACGAAGGCGAGCAGGGCCGCCGCGGCCGCGAGCGCGCGCCGCCCGCGCATCGTCAGGCCCCGCCGCCGGGGCGCGTGCCGAGCAGGCGGTGCAGGGCCGCCGCCAGGAACGCCGGGCGCAGGGGCTTCTGCATGAACTCCCTGACGTTCGGCTCGCCGCGGACCTGCTGGATGCCGCCCGGGTCCATCTGCCGCCCGGTGACGACCATGATCGCGACGTCGCCGCAGCCGGCGGCCTGCAGTTCGCGGATCACCTCGTAGCCGCCCATGCCCGGCAGCATCATGTCGAGCACCATCAGGTCCGGGTGCAGGGCCTGCGCCTTGCGCAGGGCCTCGGGCCCGTCGGCCGCGCGGTCGGTGCGGAAGCCTTCCTTCTTGACGACGTGCTCCATCAGGTCGAGCAGGCTCTCGTCGTCGTCGACGAGCAGGACGAGCTTCGTCGCCGGGGCGGGCATCGCCTCGTCGTCCACGTCAGGCCTCCCCGCCGGCGACCTGCGGCTTGAGCACGCGCTGGAGCGCGAGCAGGAAGCGGGTCGTCTTGACGGGCTTTTCGAGCAGGTCGACGACGTTCGACTCCTGGCGGATCAGGTCCGACGTCGACGGGTCGGTGTAGCGGCCGGTCACGACGATGATCGGCAGGCGCGCGAGGTCGCCGCCCTGCAGGCGGCGCAGGACCTCGAAGCCCCCGTAACGCGGCAGCATCAGGTCGAGGACCATCAGGTCCGGGTGCAGGGCCTCGGCCTTCTGCAGGCCGTCCTCCCCGTCCACGGCGGTCTCGACGCGGTAGCCTTCCTTCTTGATCAGGATCGCGAGGAGCTCGCGGATGCCGTCGTCGTCGTCGACGACGAGGACCAGTTTCGGGGTTTCGTCCGCCATGGACCCATTGAACCAATATCCGGACGCGCCTTCAAGGCGCCGGGTGCTATAATCGCGGCGTGCACGCCCTCGACCGCCGCGCCCTCGGCCGCGCCGCGCGCGTCCTCGCCGCCGCC
>JAGWRY010000204.1 GCA_028869495.1 Elusimicrobiota bacterium
CCGCGGCGCCGAAGCTCGCCGCGACGCGGCACCTCGACGTCTCCTCCTCCGCCCGTTCCTCGGCGCGGGCCTCGGTCGCTTCCGTCCGGAGGACGGCCGCGGCGCCGGCCCGGTCCGAGGCCCCGGCCGCGCCCGCCGTCCCGAAGCTGGCCTCGGCCGGGTTCGGCAGCCATGCGGTCGCCTCGATCCACTACGGCGTCAGCGACCGCTCCGAGCTGATGGGCAACGCGGCGGGCCCGGTCTATAACTTCGCCGGGAGCAAGAGCGACGCGAAGTCCGCGGCGCTGATGGGGCCGATCGCGGGACCGGCGGCGACCGCCGCCGCCTTCGGCGAGGTCCGCAAGCAGCTCGACGACCCGAACCTCAGCCCGGCCGACCGGGCCCGTCTCCAGCAGGCCCTGACCGACGCGCAGAAGGCCTCGACGGACTCCTCCGGCGCCGCCGCCGCTCAGTAGGGGAAGAGCGAGCCCGCGCCGCGCTCCTCGAAGGTCCCCAGGGGCTTCAGCGCGTCCGCGTCGACGCGGCCGCCGAGGATCCACACGGTCATCGGCTCGTCGCGGAAGCGCTTCGCGAACGACTCGAGATCGGCGGGCGCGTAGGACTCCAGGCGCTGGAGGCGCGCCGCGCGCGGGTCGCCGCCGCTCAGCCCCTCGTCCTCCCAGGCGATGACCGCGGCCGGCGCCTCGCGGAACGGGATCGTGTCCTCCAGGTAGTCGCGCTCGAGCGCGGCCTTCGCCGCGTCGAAGTCCGCGCGCGGGATCTCGCCGCCGCGCAGCAGCGCGAGCATCCGCGCGACGGCCTCGGGGGCCCGGGCCGAGGGGCCCGCGAAGGAGGCCCGGAGCTCGGTCTCGTCGCCGCGGAGCGCGCGGGTCGTGTGTCCGGCGGAGGCGGAGTCGAAGAGCGGATCGGGGCGGGCGGCCTCGCTCAGGACCGCCGAGCTCAACTCGACGCTGAGGCAGCGCGACAGCATCTGGTAGTCGACGACGTGCTCCGGGTCGAAGACCTCGTCCGGCGCGGAGACGCCGACGCGGACGCGGTCCCCCGGCAGGCTCGCGTAGAGGATGCGGGTCTTCGCCGGGCGCAGGAAGCGCAGGGGCTCGCGCGGCGGCTCCGACTTGAAGCGGCCGAAGGTCTCGAGGAGCTTGGAGACCTCCGACGGCGAGCGCGGGCCGACGTAGGCGACGCGCCGGCGCCAGTGCGGGAAGTCCTGGATCAGGCCGACGAGGCGGCGCTCGTCCAGGCGCTTGAGCTCGTCGTCGCTCAAGGCGCCCAGCGCCGCGCTCTCGCGCCCGCGCGTCGCGAACTGCCCGAACGCGTGGAAGACGGCGTCGGGATCCTTCGTCTGCGCCGCGCGCCGGGCGAGCTCGGCGTCGACGAGGCCCGTGAGCGCCGCCGAGGAGACGTTCGGCCAGTCGAAGCGCTGCTGCATCAGCTCGAGCGACGGCCAGAAGTTCCGGTCGACGCCGGTCAGCTCGACGGAACTCCTCTGCTCGCCGCACGAGTAGGTCAGCGACGCGCCGAGAGCGCGCAGGCGCCGCGCGAACTCGTCGGCCGGGTAGGGGCCGGCGCCGGCGCGGGCCAGCAGGTCGAGGGCCGGGCACAGCTCCCGGTCGCCGCGCCAGCCGCGCTCGTAGAGGATCGTCAGCTGGAACAGGTCGTCGTACGGGTTCCGCGCGGCGTACAAGCGGCCGCCGTCGACCGGGACGATCTGGTAGTCGCGCCCGGCGGCGAGCCAGCGCGGCGCCGGCGCCGGGGCCGGCAGGGCGAGGACCGACTCGGCGAAGTCCGACCAGCGCGGAGCGCCGGCGGGCGGGGGCGTGAAGCCGGGGAGCGCGGCCCGCTCCGGGGCGGCCCCGCCCGCGCTCCGGATCGCGACGACGCGGCCGGGTCCGAGGTACTCGCGCGCGGCGCGCGCGACGTCGGCCTTCGTCACGCGGCGCAGGCGGTCCAAGCGCCCGACGCTCCTCTCCCACGGCTCGCCGGAGGCGAACGAGGCCGCCATCGCGTCCGCGCGCGCGTCTTCGGACTCGAGCCGGCGCTTCTCCGCGACCTCGAAGCCGAGGAGCGCGTCCCTCAGGTCCGCGTCGTCGAAGGCGCCGCTCTTGAGCGCGTCGACGGCCTCGAGCAGGAGGGCCTTCGCCTGCTCCGGCGTCTGCCCCGGCTCGGGCCGGGCCCAGACGCACCAGGCGCGGGCGCCGCCGAACTTCAGCAGGCGCGAGCCGGCGGCCGAGACCTTGCCGTCCAGGCGCTCGGCGAGCAGGCCCGGCTCTCCGGGCGCCGCGCCGCCCGCCAGGAGGTTCAGGGCGGCGAACGCGTCCGCGTCGCGCGTCCCGGCGGGGGCGGACGGCCAGGCGATCGCGACCTCGGGTTCGGCCCCGGAGGAGAGCGCGAGCGAGTAGGACCTCTCGCCCTCGAGCCGGGACTGCGGGAGCGCGGCCCGCTCCGGGACCGGCGCCGCGGCCCAGGCGCCGAAGCGCCGGCGGATCAGGTCCATCGCGCGGTCCGGGTCGAAGTCGCCCGCGAGGACGATCGCCGCGTCGCCCGGGACGTAGCGGCTCGCGTAGAACGCGCGCGCGGCGGCGGGGGACAGCCGTTCGAGGTCCGCGGGCTCGCCCAGGACCGGCCGCCCGTACGGGCCGTCGCCGTAGAGCCCCGCGGCGAGGGCCCGGTCCAGCGCGCCGTCTCCGGGCGCGGCGTCGCGGTCCTCGTCCTGGCTCTCGAGCTCGGTCGGGAACAGGCGGAACGCCGGGTCCGCGAAGCGCTCGGACTCGATCGCGGCCCAGGCCTCGAGGCGCCCGCTCGGGACGTCGACGGAGAACGTCGTCGCGTCCCGCGAGGCGGCGTCGTCGAGGCCGACGGCGCCGAGCCGCGCGTAAAGGCTCTCCAACTCGCCGGGCGCGGACTCCCGCGCGTCGGCGAGGTTCTCGGCGTCGATCAGACGGTCGAGTTCGGCGCGCTTGGACGGGTCGCGCAGGCGCGCGCGCCGGCGGTAGAGCTCCGCGATGCGCGCCAGGCGCGGCGCCTCCGACCCGAAATCGAGGGCCCCGAGGCGGCGCGTGCCGGTGAAGAGCAGGCGCGCGACGAGGCTCGCGGTCCCGGAGCCTCCCGCCGGGTCGTCCGCCGAGCCCGCGCGCACGACGATCCGGGCCGCGACGCGCGGCGCCCGGGGGTCCGGGCTCAGGTAGACGGTCAGCCCGTTGGGCAGGCGCCGGATCACGGCGCCCAGCGGGTCGCCGCGCAGGGGCACGTCGATCGGGACCGGGACGGACGGGGCGATCGGGGCGGGCGCCGGGCGCGAGCGGGCGGCGGCGGGACCGGCCGCGGCCGCGAGCAGGACGGCGAGAGCGAGTCTCCTCTTCATGGGCGCCCGTCGAGACGATACAAAAATCCGCGCGGTCCGGGACGTCAGCGCCGCGGGGCCACGAACAGGTCGAGCCGGAAAGAGTCCCCGCCGGTGATGTCCGTCAGGGGCGTCGAGTGGATGTCGCCGGTCCGCGCGTTCTGGATCAGGTCCGCGCGTTCGGGTTCCGACAGGCGCGCGTACGGGATGTCGGTCTCGTGGAAGGTTTCCCGCGCGAAGTTCGGATCGTCGGAGAGGACGTCGTAGCCCGTGCTCCGGTTCAGGGCGACCGCGTAGCGGCCCAGCTGGTCGGAGGTCGCGCTGAACGACGAGCCGTCCGAGGCCCGGAAGGTCAGCATGACGTTCGGCGCGGGAGCCAGCGAGCTCAGGTCGTAGACGCGGCCGTAGAGCGCCCAGCGCGACGGGTCGACCGTCGGCAGGGGGAGGTCGGGCGGCGGGCCCTTCGGGGCCGCGGGGGTCGGGGCGGGCTCGGCGGC
>JAGWRY010000205.1 GCA_028869495.1 Elusimicrobiota bacterium
CGCCCCGGCCGGCTGGCCGAGGCGGTCCGCGCCGCGCGCGCGCTGCGCGCGCCGGCCGTCATCGACGTCCGCACCGACCTGGGCGAAGCTCCGCCGATGGGAGGGCGCGTGCGCGCCCTCCAGAGGGAGCTCGCCGCCGCGTGATCAGGAGGAACGACATGAAGCGCCGCGACTACGCCGAATTCAACCGCCTCGCCGAGCTGGTCCTGTCCTACCGGGCCGCCAAGCCCGTCCTCGTCGCCCTGCACTACGACCTCTTCACGGAGATCGAGCGCGGCGCGGCGACCGCGCCGCGCCTGGCTCGTCGCCTGGGGCTCGACGCGCCGGCGCTGACGCGCGTGCTCGACGCGCTCTGCGCGGTCGGCTGGCTCGCCAAGCACGGGGTCCGCTACCGGAACACGCGCGCCGGCCGCCGCCTGCTCGTCGCCGGCGGGGCCGACGACGTCGGCAGCAACCTGCGCTACCAGGAGTATACCTGGGACGCTTGGTCGGACCTGCGCCGCGTGCTCAAGACCGGACGTCCGCGCCGCGGCCTGCGCGAGTGGATCGGCCGGGACTTCTTCACCGACGACTACATCCGCGCGATGGGCGACGTCACCCGCCGCCCGGCCCGCGAGCTCGCCGCCAAGCTCGACTGGTCCGGGGTCGAGCGCAGCCTCGACGTCGGCAGCGGCGCGGGAACCTTCAGCGCGGCGTTCGTCGAGGCGGCCCCGGGCCTGACCGCGACGCTTCTCGACCTGCCCAAGCCGCTGGGCGTCGCGCGGGGCCTCCTGCGCCGCCACCCGCACAGCGGCCGCCTGCGCTTCCGCCCGGCCGACTACCTGAAAGACTCCTTCGGCGCGGAGGAATACGATTTGGTCCTCATCTCCAACGTCACCCGCGTCGAGGACGAGGGCCGCAACCGCCTGCTCGTGCGCAAGGCGTTCCGCGCGCTCAAGCCGGGCGGACGCCTGGTGATCCACGACTACACGATCTCGGCGGACCGCACCGGCCCCCGCTTCTCGGCCCTGTTGAACGTCCACCTGCTGGCGTTCACCGGGCGCGGGGCCGTCTATACGCCCGAGGAATACGAGTCCTGGCTGCGCGAGGCCGGCTTCCGCCGCGCCGGGCGGATCCGCGTCGCCCGCGGCAGCCTGCACCCCTCGCTGGCGGTCGTCGGCCGCAAGCCGGCCGCCCGATGAGACGGCGCCGGGGGGGAGTGCTCGCGGCGCTGCTCCTGCTGCCTGCGGCGGCCGCCGCCCGAATGCCCCCTCCGGCGATCGGGACCCTGCGGGTTTGCGACGACGTCAAGGAGCCGGCCACCCTCGATCCTCTCAAGGAGTTCTCCGAGAAGAACCACGTCGTCATCCAGCAGATCTTCGACGGGCTGGTGAGGATCGGCCCCGACGGCGCTCTGGAACCGGCCCTGGCGACCAGCTGGAAATGGCTCGACGACAGGACCCTCCAATTCAAGCTGCGCCCGGGAGTGAGGTTTCACGACCGGGAGCCCTTCGACGCTCAGGCCGTTCGCTTCAGCCTGCAGAAATACCTCGACCCGGCGGAGGGGTACCCCGGCGCCGGGTTCCTCCGCTCGATCGATCGCGTCGAGGTCGTCGATCCCATGACGGTCCGCATCCACACCAAGTTCCCCGACGGCATCCTTCTCAACAAGCTCGCGGGGCTCATCACGATGCTCCCGCCGCGATATTTCTCCGAGCACGGGGAGGCCTATTTCGCGGCGCATCCGGTCGGCACCGGCGCGTTCCGCTTCCTGCGGCGCGTCCCCGGGCGCCGATTGATCCTCGCGGCGAACCCCGACTACTGGATGAAGGGATATCCGCGGTTCGCTCGCCTGGAGTTCCTGTTCATGCCGGTGCCGGAGCAGGTCCGCGCCCTGCTCGACGGGCGCACCGACATCGTCACCGAACTGCCGGGGACGCAGACGCTCAGGGTCATGCGCAGCGGCGTGGCGACCGTCGTCAAGAAGGCCAGCTTCTACACGGCCGGCTCCAGCATCAACATCAGCAGCGGTCCTCTCTCCGACGTCCGCGTACGCCGCGCGATCAACTACGCGATCGACCGGAGCGCGCTCGTTCGCTACGACCTCCTCGGCAACGGAGAACCCCTGGCCAGCTTGACGATGGCCGGAGAGGTCGGTCACGACCCGACGCTGAGGCCGTACCCATATGAGCCGCGGCGGGCGATCAGCCTCCTGCGTCAAGCCGGCTACCCGCACGGCCTGCGCCTGTCCGTCGTCGTCAAGGCCCAAGGCGAGCGCACGATGAAGGTCCTCGCCGCCCAGCTGCGGGAGGTCGGCATCCGTCTGGACGTCCATCCGACGACGGACGCGACGGTGATCCGCGACATCCACAGCCGCCCGTGGGATTTCACCTTCGGCAACTGCTCGGATCCGATGGCCCACTCCTACTTCGTCCAGTGGATCTTCCTCTCGTCGCAGTCCCCGTTCAGCATCACGCGCTCTCCCCGTTTCGACGCGCTGCTCAGACGGATGGTCGAGGCCGTCGATCCCGCCGAGCAGCAGCGGCGCGGAGAGGAGCTCGACCGCTACGTCTACGATCAGGCCTTGAGCGTCTTCACGTACAAGAGGATCCGCACGTACGGCGTCCGCAAGGGCATTCATTTCGTCCCCTCGGTGACCGGGATGCCCTACTTCTACCTGACCACCCACGACGATGCGGGCGCCTCGCGCTGAAGCTGGACGCCTGTCGCGGGAGGCTCCGGTTCTTGGCGTCCGTCCGCCGCCGCCCTTGAAATAGCCCGCCAAGCGGGCTATCCTTGCGGGGCTCCATCTCCCAGATGAGGCCCCGCCTGCCCTCGAGGCTGTCGTGGAAGCTCCTGCTGGCGATCCTGCCGCCGGTCGTGCTGGCGGTGGCCGCGGTCGTCTGGTGGCAGTACGCCGCGGCGCGCCGACAGATGCTCGCGTCGATCCACACGGAGATGGACGAGATCGCCCGGCGCACGGCCGATGGGGTCGACGAGCAGATCGGCGAACGCTACCGGGACCTGTTCACGCTCTCCGAAACGCCGCTGATCGCCGACTACTACCGGAACGTCGATTACGGCCTACACGACGAGGCGGACAGCTACCGCCTCGAGCTCGGCGGCTACCTGCGGCGCTTTTCCCGGCGCAGCGGCGCCTACGCCCTGATCCTCTATCTCGACGCGCGCGGGCGGGAGGTCTGCCGCGTGGCCGCGCCCGGCGTGCCGCCCTCGGCGCGCGGGCCGACGGCGGAAGATTTCGCGCGGGTCCGCGCCCTGCCGGGGTCCGGCTGGCGCGTCTCCGGCGTCGAGGAACTCCCCGGCGCCGGCCCCGTCGTCTACTTCGCGAAGCCCGTCCGCGGCGACCTCGGAGAATTCAAGGGGGAGCTCGTGCTCGGCTACGACCTCTCCGCGCTGCGCCGGATGCTCTCGACCGTCGCCGTCGGCCGCCGCGGCCGGGCCTATTTGAGCGCCCGCGGCGGAGAGCTGATCGTCGGCGCGACGGACATCCCGCGCGAGGCGGGCCCCCTGCTGACGGCCCGCCGCGCACTGCGCCGCCAGCCCAGGACGCTGGTCGTCGCGGCCCCGCTGGAGGACTTCCTGGCGCCGCTGAAGAGCGTCCGCGACGCGGCGATCGCCGCCGCGCTCGCCGCGGCGGGGCTGCTGATTCCGCTCCTGCTCCTTCTCGTGCGCACGATCACGCGCCCGCTGGCCGCGCTCGCGGCGGCGGCGCGCCGCATCGGCGCCGGCGACTTCTCGACGCGCGTCGAGGCCGGCGAGGGAGAGCTCGGCGAGCTCGCCGCGGCCTTCAACGAGATGACGGCGCGGCTGGAGGAGAACCGCCGCGTGAACGCGCGCCTTCAGTCCCAGCTCGTGCAGGCGGAGAAGCTCTCGGCGGTCGGCCAGCTGATCTCGGCCGTCGCACACGAGCTCAACAACCCCCTCGGGGCGATCTCCGGCTGGGTGCAGATCGCGCTTCTCGAGGACTGTCCGCCGCGGATGCGCGAGGACCTGACGCACGTGTTCGCGAACGTCAAGCGCTGCGCGAAGGTCGTCGAGAACCTCCTGTTCTTCGCGCGCAAGAGCCGCCACGAGCGCCGCCCGGTCGACCTGAACGCCGCCGCCGCCGCCGCGCTCGACCTGCTCGAGTACCGCCTGGTCAAGACCGAGGACGTCCGCGTCGTGCGCGAGCTGGCGTCCGACTCCCCGACCGCCGTCGGAGACTTCCAGCAGATCGTGCAGGTGCTCGTGAACCTGATCACCAACGCCTGCGACGCGATGCAGGGCGTCGCGCGCTGGCCGGACGGCAAGCGCCTCGTCCTGCGCACCGCGGCGCGCGACGGCCGCGTCCTCTTCGAGCTCGAGGACAACGGCGCGGGAATCCCGCCGGAGCGCCGCGCGCGCATCTTCGAGGCGTTCTACACGACGAAGGAGCACGGCCGCGGCACCGGTCTCGGGCTGACGGTCTGCCGGCAGATCCTGCGCGAGCACGGCGGCGACCTCTCGTTCGAGAGCCGCCCGGGCGCCGGGACCGTCTTCCGTGCGGACCTTCCGGCGGCCGACGCGGCGGCGCTGGACGAGTTCGAGGTCCTGCCCGAGGCCTACGATCCCCCGCCGGTGCCCGGCCGCCGCGTGCTCGTCGTCGACGACGAGAAGGATATCGCGGACTTGATCGCGCGCCTCCTGCGCGAGGACGGCGACGAGGTCCGCGTCGCCTACGGCGGCCACGAGGGGCTGAAGCTCCTCCAGGAGGGCCGGTACGATCTCGTGATCTCGGACGTCGAGATGGAGGGCGTCAAAGGGCCGGACCTCTACGCGGCGCTGGCGGCCCTCGACGCGCCGACGCGGATGCTGTTCGTGACCGGCGACATCCTGAACCCGAAGGTCCTCGACTTCCTGTCGAAGACGGGGAGCGAGCCCGTGCTCAAGCCGTTCGACCTCGAAGAGATGCGCCGCACCGTCCGGCGCCTGCTCGCCGAGCCGCGCCGGGCCGACGTCCGCTAGAGGGCGGCCAGCAGGACCTTCAGGCGCGCGATCAGCGCGCGGTCGCGCCTTGGATTAAGCCGCGAGCCGATCCACTCGGCCTGCCGCCGGCGCGCGGACAAGACGTAGATCTCCTGCGTCCACGGGCGGACGTCCCAGCGCGTCAGCGACCAGGTCGCGGGCTCGGACAGGAAGCGGCGCGCGTCGGCCGCGGGGTCGTCGCGCGGCGGGCGCGTCTCGATCCGGATCAGGGTCCCCTGCGGCACGCTGCGCGGATAGAGGGCGAGCGCCGTGTCGAGGAGGCTCGGCTCCATCAGCACGGCGCGCCCCGGGTTCAGCCTCCGCCAGACCGTCCAGTCCGTCGTCAGGCCGCGCGGTCCGGCCGGCGGGACGCGCAGGCCCGGGTAGCGGCGGTGCAGGGAGCGGATGTACGGGGGGTAGGAAAACATCGACGGGGTCAGGAAGACCCGGTCGCCGCCCTCGCCGCGCGCCAGCTCCAGATCGAGCGTCGCGAAGATCGAGTCGTCGGCGGCCAGCACGATCATGTCGCCGGGCTTGGCGTCGGCGACGAGGGCGCGCGCGTAGTCCAGAAGCCCGTTCGAGCGGGCCAGCGAGAGCGGGCGCAGGGACAGCGGCAGGACGAGGACGGCCGCGGCCAGGGCCCAGGCGAAGAGCGGGCGCACGCGCGCGGCCAGCGCCTCGGCGCCGTGGCCCGACAGCGCGAAGAGCGCGATCATCGGCAGGAGGTAGAAGCGGGTGACGACCGCGCGCGCGTAGTCCGGGTGGCAGATCGTGATCTGCTGGCTGCTGATCAGGATGAAGACTCCGGCCGAGACGGCGGCCCACAGCGCCCAGGCCAGCAGCGAACGGCGGTCCGTCTTCCACAGCGCGGCGGCGCCCAGGGCGCCCAGCAGGAGCCCGGCCGGCCCGGCGTGCGTCCACAGGGCCGACAGGAACCAGCCGGTCTGGACCGCCAGGCGCCGCAGGTCGAAGCCGCCGAAGCCGAAAAAGCCCGCGCCCGAGACCGCGCGCAGGGGGCCGCCCAGGTTCTCGCGCAGGAAGAGGCCGAGCAGGCCGCTCCAGCCGCGCGCGTCCGGCAGGTCGTAGGCCGGCGTCGAACGCGCGAGGCGCAGTCCCAGGAGCAGGTACGGCGCGGCCAGCGCGGCCAGGGAGATTGCGGCGGCCGCGGCCAGGCGGCGCGGGGGGACGCGCCGCGCGAAGAGCCAGACCGCGTACGCGGGGATCAGCAGGACGTACGTCGGGTGGTGTGAGACGCCCAAGCCGAAGACGGCCGCGAAGGCCCACAGCGAGCGCGCGCGGCCCTCGCGCGCCCAGTCCGCGGCGAAATAGGCGCCGCCCAGGGCCAGCAGGTCGTTGAGGGCGCGCACCTCGGCGACCAGCGAGTAGTACCAGAAGAGCGGCGACAGCGCCATCAGGGCCGCCCCGGTCAGGGCCGCCGCGCGCCGGCACTTCGCGCGGCGCAGGAGCAGGTAAAGGACCGCCGCCGCGGCCGCGGCGAGCAGGCCCGACAGGCCGTTGACCGCCGCGCCCGGGTCCGCCCAGGGAAGGCGCGACCACAGCCAGCCGAGCTCGACCTGGAGCGGGTAGCCCGGCGCCTGCGGCACGCCCCAGAGAAGGGCCGAGAGGACGTGCTGGGGGCTGTCGCCGGGCCCGAAGGAGCGCGAGCGTCCGAGCCAGAAGAGCGCCGAGAGGCCGAGCCACAGCGCGCCGGCCGCCAGCGCGTCGCGGCGCCGCTCGCGGGCGGCGTCCGTCACCGGCCCTCGTAGCGCGCGAGGAAGTCCTCTCGCGCCGACGCGAAGCGCCCGGCCAGGATCGCGGCGCGGGCTTCGGCCGCGACCGCCGCCATGAAGTGCAGGTTGTGGTAGGAGAGCAGGCGGTAGACGGCCAGCTCCGAGGCCCTCAGAAGGTGGCCGAGGTAGGCGCGCGAGTAGCGCGCGCAGACGAAGCACGAGCACTTCGGATCGAGCGGGCCGAAGTCGCGCCGGAAGCGGGCGTTGGTCACGTTGAACTTGCCGCCGTGAGCCATCACCTGCCCGCTGCGCGCGACGCGCGTCGGGTAGACGCAGTCCATCATGTCCACGCCGCGCGCGGCCGCCTCCCAGACGTCGCCCGGCGTGCCGACGCCCATCAGGTAGCGCGGCCGGTCCGCGCGCAGGAGCGCCGTCGTCTCGCCGAGCATCCTCCAGGTCGTTGCCTTGTCCTCGCCGACCATGAAGCCGCCGATCGAGATCCCGTCGGCCGGCGTCGCGTTGTGGTGGTCGGCCGACTCGCGGCGCAGGGCGGGGTGCAGGCCGCCCTGGAACAGCGGGAAGAACAGGCACTTCGAGCCCGCCTCGCGCGCCGCCGCGACGGCGGGGACCGAGCGGTCGAGCCAGCGGCGCGTGCGCTCGAGCGCGCGCCGCGCCTCGGCCTCCGCGCACGGATAGGACGGGCACTCGTCGAGCGTGGTCCAGCCGTCGGAACCGAGAGCCGCCTGAACGCCGATCACCGACTCCGGCGTCAGGCGGTGCTCGGAGCCGTCCAGGTGCGAGCGGAAGGTCACGCCCTCGTCGTCGATCTCGCGCAGGGAGGACAGCGACAGGACCTGGAAGCCTCCCGAGTCGGTCAGGATGAAGCCGTCGTAGTCCATGAAGCGGTGCAGGCCGCCCGCCTCCTTGACGGTCTCGGTCCCGGGGCGCAAATAGAGATGGTAGGAGTTGGCCAGGATCGCGCGCGCGCCGAGGCGGCGCAGGTCGTCGGCGTCCAGGGCCTTCACGCTGGCCTGCGTCGCGACCGGCATGAAGACCGGCGTCTCGACGGGCCCGCGCGGGGTCTCCAGGACCCCGGCGCGCGCGCCGGACGCGTCCGTCGCCTCGATGCGGAAGCTCACGGCGGCCTTACCTGCTCCGCCTCGAGCGGCCGTTCCCTGCGCCGTGCTCGGTCATGCGCGGGCATTCTACCTTTTCGTCCGCGCGTCCGGGCCTTGCGGGGGGGTCGGATTCGGAAGTACACTGGGGGCGTGGAAACGCGCCGGACGATCCTCCTCGTCGACGACGACGCCGACAGCCGCCGCCTCTACGGGCGCGTGCTCGAGCGCGCCGGCTACGCGGTCCTGACCGCCGCGACGGCCGAGGAGGCCCTCGAGACGGCGCGGGCGCGCCGCCCGGACCTGATCCTGTCGGACGTCCAGATGGCGCAGGGCGGGGACGGCTTCGCGCTCTGCGCCGAGGTCCGGCGCCACCCGCGCACCGCGGCCATCCCGATCGTGCTGATGTCGGGCCTGAGCCTCCGGGAGGAGGATCAGCTCGAGGGCCTCGACGCGGGCGCCGACGACTACCTGCTCAAGCCGTTCTCCCCGAAGTACCTGACCGCGAAGACCGCGGCGGTCCTGCGCCGCTTCGAAGCGCCGCGCCGCCTGGCGCCGGCCCTGGCCGCGCACGGCCTCGTCCTCGACGTCGCGGCGCGCACCGCGCGCCTGAAGGGGGGGCCCGAGATCCGCCTGACGCGCAAGGAGTTCGACCTGCTGACGGCCTTCCTCGAGCGCCCGGGGCGCGTGCTGAGCGCGCAATTCCTGCTCGAGTCCGTCTGGGGCTACGACCTCGCCGCCTACAACGACCCGCACACCGTCGCGGTGCACCTGTCGTCCCTGCGCCGCAAGCTCGGCCCGAAGCTGGCCGCGCGCATCGTCACCGTCGCGGGCTCCGGCTACCGCTTCGACGGCGCCGCGCTCCGGACGGCCTAGGCGCGGCGCGGGACGTCCGCCTTCAGACGGGCGAGCTCCTCGTCCGCCTGCGCGAGCAGGGAGTCCAGGCGCTCGGCCGCGGCGCGCTCCTGCGCGGCGGCCTCGAGGCTCCGGCAGAGCTCGCGCAGGCCGCGCGCGCC
>JAGWRY010000206.1 GCA_028869495.1 Elusimicrobiota bacterium
AGCCGCCGGCCCCGCCGAGCGCGCCCGCCTCGGCCAAGGCCAAGCGCGCGATCAACTGGTTCCTCGGCGGCATGCTGGTCTCGCAGGTCGGCGTCGAGATCCTGGGCCTGGCGATGCCGCTGCTCATGCGCGCCAAGTTCGGCGGCTTCGAGGCCCTCGCGCACATCGCGGTGGTGTCGAGCGCGGCCGGCATCGTCGGGCGCCTGAGCGGCGGCTGGATCGCCAACAAGATCGGCGTGAAGGCCGCCTTCGTCGGCGCGACCGCGATCCGCCTGCTGTCGATCACCGGCATGGTCGTCTTCCTGATGGGCCCGACCGCCCCGCTGGTCGCCGCCGTCCCGCCCTTCGCGTGGCTGGCGGCCGCGCTGAGCCACTACTCGGCGGAGATGGTGCTGACCGCCTTCTACTCGTTCAACAGCCTGGTCGCGGGCGTCGCGCTGACCTCCCAGCAGTCCCTTCCGGCGATCCTGCTGGGCAGCGACCGCGCGACGATGGAGCGCTTCTACTCGCTCCAGCAGTGGCTGCTCGAGACGATCGGCGTGACCGGCCCGAAGGCCGGCGGCGTGATGGTCCAGATGTTCGGCTTCACGAGCGCGATCGCCGTCTACCCGGTGATGCTGAGCATCGCCGTCGCGATGTACCTGTTCGGCATCCGCATCCCGAAGGACGGCGAGACGGACGGCCCCGCGGCGAAGGTCTCCCGCCTCGGCCGCGTGCTGGCCCCGCTGGCGCCGATGAACCGCGCGATCGCCGCCGCGTTCCGCCGCGCGATGGGCCGGGTCACGGGCCTCGTGGACGCGCTGGTGCTCAAGGCCTACCTGGGCCGCTGGATCGACGCGCTGGGCGGCCGCGGCGCGCTGACCGACGCCGACGAGCAGGCCCTGCTGTCGCGCTCGACGCTGGGCTGGATGCTCGCCGCGATCGCTTCGCTGGGCGCCTTCGCGACGATGCTCCTGCCGGCGACCCTGCCGGCCTACGCCGGGATGATCGCCTTCGGCGTGGCCGAGGTCATCGCGACGCAGAAGCTCTACTCGCTGATCCTGAGCCGCACGAAGGGCAAGGCCGAGGCGGTCAAGGTCAACGCGGTGCTCGGCGCCGTCTTCGCGGCGATCTACACGGTCGCGCTGAACATGGCCGGCGTCCTGTTCGACCACGCGGCCGGCCGGACGCCGTTCCTGTGGTTCACCGCGGCGCTGATCCCGGTCGCCGGCGCGGTCTTCCTCCTACGCGCCGCGCTGAAGAAACTCGACAAGGACGGCGCCCCGGAGTTCGCGGCGCGCCCGAAGAGCGGCTTCGCCCTGCTGTTCAAGGACCCGGTCATGCGCTGGGCCTTCCTCGGCTACGTCCTGCTCGGGATGACGAACCCGCTCCTCTATCAGATCCTGTCGCAGGCCTTCGGCCTGCTGATCGTCGGCGGCGGCGCGGCCGCGGCCAGCGGCGTCGCGTCTTGGATCACCGCGCTCTACAGCTTCGGCGGCCTGCTCGGCGCGCTGTACATGTGGCGCGAGTCCACGCTGATCTCGGACGCGAAGAAGCCGGCGGACGCGCCGGCGAAGTAGCGCCTCCGGCGCATAGGCCCAAGGGCCCAGGACGCTCTGGGCCCTTGGGCTCTTTTTCGGGTGGGCCCCACGGGCCATACTGGGAGGGCCGCAAGGTCCCAACCCCTAAATCCCGTGGAGGCAACGATGTCGATGTTCCGCCGAATCCCCGCCGCGCTGGCGGTCGCCCTGCTGGCGGCGCCCGCCTGGTCGCAGTTCAGCCCTCAGGAAGTGAAGGCCGCCCAGAAGGACCCGGGCGCCTTCACGATCGACGAAGGGACGATCAAGATCGAGAAGATCGGCCCGACGGTCAAGCCCGCCGACATCCGCCCGCCGGACAACAACGGCGGCGGGATCGGGAGCACGATCCCGGTCCTCGACCAGATCATCAACCTCGGGCTGAAGGTCTGGAAGATCATCGCGGACAACCATCCGGTCGTCGACGTCCACACCCAGTACGCGACCGCCCTGCCGAAGGGCGCCACGGGCTGGGCGGACATGGGAGGCTGGAAGCCGCCGGTCGGCACGATCTACTCGCTGACCGCCGAGAACGTCTACGGGGTCAAGGTGATCAACGTGCGCTACCAGGTCCTGCGCACCTACGGCGGCTCCTACCAGGGGAAGGGCCAATACCTGACCGCGGTCACCGTCGAGCCCCTGCTCGTCGAGACCGCCTGGGGCTACCACTTCTCGATGAGCGCGTCGGTCCCCGACACGAGCATCGTCAACGTCGGGACCTCCGCGGACCCCGTCGCCGGGATGATGGCCGACCTGTCCTGGCACATCTCGACGGCGCTGAAGGACTCGCAGGGACAGGGACTCTACTTCCTGCAGGGCGACGGCGCGTTCAAGGAGGTCGGCGGCCCCTTCTCGAGCCAGGCGCTCGACAAGGCGAAGGCCAGGGTCGCCGCCCTGCCGAAGGCCCCTCGCTTCGACGAATAGAGCGGACGCCCGCCGCTGAGACGACCGCCCCGGCCCCGCGGCCGGGGCGGTTTTCGTTTTACAACGCCCGCCGGAAGCGCTACGATAGGCCGGCATGAGGATCGAGAAGATCAAGCAGTTCAGCGTGTTCATGCCGAACAAGCCGGGAGCCCTGAGCCGCCTGGCCGCCCTGTTCGCCGAGCAGGGGATCAACATCCTCGGCATCGCCTCCGAAGTCCGCGACGACTCGGGGCTGGTGCGCATCGCCCTCGACAGCGACGCCGACGCCTCGTCGATCCTGTCGAAGGCCGGCTTCTCCAGCGTCGAGACCGGCATCCTGTCGGTCGAGCTCGACGACCGGCCGGGACAGCTCAAGCTCGTGACGGACGCCCTCGCGGAGGGGAAGATCAACATCACGACCGTCTACGGGACCTCGGTCGCCGGGGCCAAGACCTCGCGCGTGCTGATCGCGGTGCAGAACATCGACAAGGCCTTCGCGATCCTCGAGGCGCTGGCCTCCGGCGGGCCCGCGCCGGCCGCCTGATCCCCATGTGCCGAATGCTCGCGCAGGTCTCGCCGCGCCCCGCGGACGCGCGCGTCCTGATCGCCGGCCCGGAGTGCTCGCTGCTGGCCCAAGCCGACGCCGACCCGAAGAACCCGCAGACCGACGGCTGGGGCCTGGCCTGGTTCGGCGCGGACGGCCGCCCGCGCGTCGTCAAGAGCGGGCGGGCGGCGCCGTCCGAGCGCGAGCGCCTCTCCCGCGCGGCCGGCGAGGCGGTCTCGACGATCGTGATCGCGCACGTGCGCGCCGCGTCGAAGGGCTGCCCGGTCGACGACGCGCACGCGCACCCGTTCGAGGACGGGGGCTGGGTCTTCGCCCACAACGGGACGCTGGCGATCCATCGCGAGGTGGCCGAGGCCCTGGGTCCGCGCCGCGCGCGGCTCGAGACCCGCTCCGACTCCGAGGTCTACTTCCAGCAGTTCCTGAAGCACCTGGAGGCCTGCGGCGAGCCGTCGCGCGCCTTCGAGGCCTGCGTCGCCGAGAACTGGCGGATCTGGGAGTCCTGCCGCGCCCGCTACCCCGGCGTCCCCGCGCCCTACACCTCGCTCAACGCGCTGGCCTCCGACGGGCGCGCGCTCCACGTCCTCTGCCACGCCGCCAGCCGCGGCCTCGCCGAGTGCGGCGTCTGCCACCCGGACCAGCCCTGGAGCGTGATGAGCGAATCCTCGCGCGGCGGGCGCTGGCTGGTCTCCAGCGAGGGCGCCGACCGCGGCGAGTGGACCCGCCTGTCGCCGCCCGTCTCGATCTCGGCCGTCCCGATGCCGTCCGGCGTCGACGTGCGCCGCCGCGCGCTGGCGCTCTCGACGCCGCAACGCGCCGTCCCGGAGGTGTCCCTCGCATGAAAGTGTTCATGGTCCTTCTGCTCGCCGGCGCCCTCGGCTGGATCGTCTGGTCGAAGGGGATCTTCAAGCCCGCCCCGCCGCCGCCTCCGCCGCCCCCGCCGCCGCCGGCGATCCTCAGCCAGCCCGCGCCCGTCATCAGCGCCGCGGAGATGCAGAAGGTCCTGAAGTCGGCCCAGGACCCCGACGCGAACGTGCGCTGGCAGGCCGTCGTCTTCCTCGACAAGGTCAAGGCCCCCGAGGCGATGCCGCTGATGCAGCAGATGCTCGAGCGCGACCAGGACCCGGGGCTGCGCATCAAGATCATCAACCTGCTCAGCAATCGGAGCGGCCCCGACGTGATGAAGGCGCTGGTCACCGCGATGGGCGACCTCGAGCCGACCGTGCGCACCGCCGCTCTGCAGGCGCTCGACAAGATCGGCGATTTCTCGGTCGCGCCGGCCATCGCGAACGGCCCCCTGCACGACCAGGACGACGGCGTGCGCCTGCAGGCGATGAAGACGCTCAACGACCTGCAGGACAAGAAGCAGAAGGAGATCGAGGCGGCCCGCCAGAAGTACGAGGCGGAGAAGCAGGCGGCCGCGGCGGCCGCGAGGCAGAAGCAGTAAGCCGTGCGGCGCCTGTTCGCGCTCGCCGTCTTCCTCGCCGCCGCGGGCTACCTCGCGCACGAGTACGTGAAGCCCCCGGCTCCGCCGCCGGCCCCGGCGGAGCCCCCGGCCGCGTCCGCCCCGCCGGAGCCCGGCCCCGTCTTCTCCTCGGCGGACGTCGCGAAGGTCCGCCTGTCCCTGAACGACCCGGATCCGAACGTGCGCTGGGCGGCGATCCAGCTCCTCTACAACATCCACGATCCCGAGCTCGGGCCGATCCTCGAGAAGATGATGGAGACCGATCCCGACACGGGCCTGCGCATCAAGATCGTCGGGATGATGAAGGACCGCCCCGACCTCGCGCGCCTGGGGGGGATGATCAAGGGCCTGCAGGACTTCGACAAGAACGTCCGCATCGCCTCGCTGAAGGCCCTCGGCGACGTCGGCGACCCGTCGGTCTCGACCTGGGTCACGGCCCTGCTCCAGGACCCGGACCCGGACGTGCGCATCGAGGCCCTGCGCACCCTCGGGCGCTTCCAGGACAAGCGCAAGGCGGAGTACGCGGCGATGGCCAAGAAGCTGAGGCAGGACTACGAGGCCGCGCTGCGCCGCAAAGCCGCCGAGGACGGGCGCTGACGCGCGAACTCCGGCCGCCGCGCCCGCGTAATAATTCTTGAAGGAGGTCGCGACATGGAACTGACCGGCATCAAGGAACTCAACAGGAAGGTCGGCGAGGAGAGCCTGTTCGTCGCCGAACTCAAGCGGGAGATCGGGAAGGTGATCGTCGGGCAGGACGAGGCCCTCGACCGCGTCCTGGTCGCCCTGATCGCCAACGGCCACGTCCTGATCGAGGGCGTGCCGGGCCTGGCCAAGACCCTGCTGATCAAGACGCTCGCCTCCTGCGTCGACGCGAGCTTCGCGCGCATCCAGTTCACGCCGGACCTCCTGCCCGCGGACCTGACCGGGACGCTGATCCTCGACCCGAAGAGCGGCGACTTCAAGCCGCGGCGCGGGCCCGTGTTCGCGAACCTCGTGCTCGCCGACGAGATCAACCGCGCGCCCGCCAAGGTGCAGAGCGCGCTCCTCGAAGCGATGCAGGAGCGCCACGTGACGATCGGCGCCGAGACCCACGCGCTCCCGGACCCGTTCCTCGTGCTCGCGACCCAGAACCCGATCGAGCAGGAGGGGACCTACCCGCTGCCCGAGGCCCAGGTCGACCGCTTCATGCTGAAGATCCGCCTCGGCTACCCGAGCAAGTCCGAGGAGAAGGGCATCCTCGAGCGGATGGCCGGCGTCGAGATCCCGGTCCCGAAGGCCGTGACGACGCCGCAGCAGCTGATCCGCGCGCGCCAGGTCGCGGCGGGCCTCTACCTCGACGAGAAGATCAAGGACTACATCGTCGAGCTCGTCTACGCGACGCGCGAGCCCGAGAAGCACAAGCTCGGCTCGCACAAGAACCTGATCGCCTACGGCGCGAGCCCCCGGGCGACGATCGCGCTCGCCCAGGCCGCGAAGGCCTACGCGTTCCTCAACGCGCGCGGCTACGTGACGCCCGAGGACGTCAAGGCGATCGGCCACGACGTCCTGCGCCACCGCATCCTCGTCAGCTACGAGGCCGAGGCGGAGAACGTCGACAGCGACCAGGTCGTCTCGGCCCTCTTCGAAGCGGTCGAGGTCCCCTAAGGAGGAGGCGGCTCCGCGCGTCCCGCCGGACGGCGGACGCCGAGCCGCCGCGACCATGCTTCCCCAGGAGATACTCGCCCAGGTCCGCCGGCTCGAGATCGTCACGGGCCGCCTCGTCGCCGAGAGCTTCGCCGGCGACTACCTGAGCGTCTTCAAGGGCCGCGGCATGGAGTTCGCCGAGGTGCGCGAGTACGCGCCCGGCGACGACCCGCGCGACATCGACCGCAACGTCTCGGCGCGCGTCGGCAAGCCGTTCGTGCGCCGCTACGTCGAGGAGCGCGAGCTGACCGTCGTGATCGCCGTCGACCTGTCCGGCTCGCAGGACTTCGGCGCCGGCCAGCGCCTCAAGCGCGAGGCCGCGGTCGAGGCCGGCGCGATCCTGGCCTTCGCGGCCCTGCAGAACAACGACAAGGTCGGCCTCGCGCTCTTCACGGAGGACGTCGAGCGCTTCCTGCCGCCGCGCAAAGGACGCCGGCACGCGCTCGCGGTCGTGCGCGAGATCCTCGCCTACGAGCCGAAGAGGCGGGGAACCTCCCTGCAGGACTCGCTCGAGCGCCTGGCCCGGATGCTCAAGCGGCGCTGCATCCTGATCGTCGTCTCCGACTTCCGCGACGCGGGCTTCGACCGCGCGTTGAAGCTCTGCGCGCTCAAGCACGACGTCGTGCCGATCCTGATCGAGGACCCGCGCGAGTCGTCCCTGCCGGACGTCCCCGCCGTCGTCGAGGTCGTCGACCCCGAGAGCGGCGCGCGCGGCGCGCTCGACCTGCGCGCGCAGGCTCCGGCGCTCGCGCGCGAGGAGGCCGAGCGCCGCCGCGCGCTGTCCAAGACCTTCCGCGCGGCGGGCCTCGAGCCGGTCGTCGTGCCGACCGACCGCCCGACGATCGAACCGCTGGTCGCGTTCTTCCGCCGGCGCGCGAAGAGGAGGGGGCGTTGAAGGCCCTGCGCCGGACGGCGCTCGTCCTGGTCTGCGCGGCCGCTCCCGCCGCGGCGCAGTCCCCGGCCTGGACCGTCTCCGGCGCCACCGCGGCGACGCTCGGCGTCGACGCGCGCCTCGTCTACCGCGCGTCCGTGCCGCCCGGCGCCAAGCTCGCGCCCGACGCGCTCGCCTCCGCGGCGACGAACTTCGCCGTCGTCAAGGTCGCGCCGCTGCCGGACGGGAGCTGGGCCTGGACCGTCCTGCCCCTGAACGTCGGCCGCCTGAGCTTCGTCGCGCGCTGGATCCTCGACGGGAAGTCCGTCGCGGCGCCGCCGGCCGCGCTCGAGGTCGCCGGGCCGGCCCTGCCGAAGGACGCCGACATCGACGACATCAAGGGGCCCCTCGCGGCCCGCCGCGCGCTGTGGCCGTGGGCGCTGGCCGCCCTGCTCGCGCTCGGCGCCTGGGCGCTCTG
>JAGWRY010000207.1 GCA_028869495.1 Elusimicrobiota bacterium
GCCGGCCTGCGCGACTCGGTCGCCGCCGCGCCGGCCCCCGCCTCGCTCGAGAAGGCCCTGGCGCGGGCCTCCGGCGCCAAGCGCCGCGCGCTCCTGTCGCGCCTGCCCGGCATGGAGGCCCTGCCGCCGTCGGACTGCGCGACCCTTTCGGCCTGCTCCCAGCCCGAGCTCGAGCGCGACGTCGCCGACGCCGAGCTCCTGCCCGACGCCCTGCGCCGCCTGGTCCGCCCGTGGATGCTCCTGCAGAAGGCGCGCGGCTCCGCGCTGGAGCTGAAGTCGATCACGGGCCCCGGCGACGCGGTCCTCGCGGTGCGCCTCAAGGGCCGCGGCCAGCCGACCCTGACCCTGCACGTGACGCCGGGCCTCGGCGGCTACCGCGTCTGGTACGCCGAGCCCTTCGTCCTCGCCTCCCTGTACGGCCGCGAGCGCGACGCCGCGCTGAAGTCCTCGCGCGACTAGATCAGCCGCAGCTGGCCGCCGGTCAGCGGCCTGCGGAAATCCTTCGCCGACAGCTCCCGTCTTTTTTCATTCAGCCCCCAGCGCCGGCAGGAGACGCGGAACAGCGACTCCAGGTGGTCGGCGAAGACGCCCTCGCCGCGCATGCGCGCCGCGATGCGGGGATCGTTCAAATTCCCGTCGCGCAGGGAGCGCGTCTGGGAGACGACCTTGTCGCGGCGGTCCGGATAATTGCGCGCGAGCCAGTCGAGGAAGACGTCCTTGACCGCGTAGGGCAGGCCGAGCACGGTGTAGCCGGCGGTCTCGGCTCCGGCGTCGGCCGCGGCTTCGAGGAGCCGCGGCAGCTCGTGGTCGTTGAGGCCCGGGATCATCGGCGCGGCCATGATCCCGGTCGGCACGCCGGCCGCCGACAGCGCGCGCATCGCGGCCAGGCGCCGCGCCGGGGTCGCCGCGCGCGGCTCCAGGCGCCGGGCGAGCTCGGGGTCGAGCGTCGTGATCGAGAAGAGCACGCGGACCGCGCCCCAGCGCGCGAGCTCGGCCAGGACGTCGAGGTCGCGCTCGACGACGGCGTTCTTCGTGATCAGCGCGACCGGGTTGCGGCAGTCGGCGAAGACCTCCAGGCAGGCGCGCGTGAGCTTCAGCGCGCGCTCGACGGGCTGGTAGACGTCGGTGACGCCCGACATCGCGACGACCTGCGGCTCCCAGGAGGGCTTGGCCAGCTCGCGCGCGAGCAGGCGCGGGGCGTCCTCTTTGACGAAGATCATCGTCTCGAAGTCCAGGCCCGCCGACAGGCCTAGGTACTCGTGGTAGGGCCGCGCGAAGCAGTACGGACAGCCGTGCTCGCAGCCGCGGTACGGGTTCAGGCTGTAGGAGAACGGCACGTCCGGGCTGTCGTTCCTGACCAGGATCGTGCGCGTCGCGTCGCGCAGGAAGCGCGTCTTCGGCGCGGGACGCTCCGCCGGATCGGCGGACTCGTCCCAGTCGTAGGCGATCTCCTCGAAGCGGTTGGCGGGATTGAGGCCGGTGCCCCGGCCGCGCGGCGCGTCCATCCCGTCAGTGTAATCGAACATATGTTCGATGTCAAGACATGCGGACGGAAGGAGCGAACGGAACGGCGAACCACGAAGACACGAAGAAATGAAACGGATTAAGGGTTAACGGATAACGAGATTCGCTGTTAACCCTTCATCCGTTCTTCGTGTCTTCGTGGTACATCCGGAGGAAACGTCCGTCAGTAGCGGTAGAGCGCGCTCAACTCCGGGCCGGAGATCGGTCGGATGGGCCCGACCAGCGCACGCCAGCCGGCGCGCAGCTCGACGGCGTCCAGGACCGCGCCCAGCGCGGCCGACAGCTCCTCGACCGGCGGCCCCCCGCCGATGATCGTCGTCGTCGCCTCCCCCTCGAGGCTCAGCGGCCGGCGCGGGTAAAGCGCGCCGCCCAGGCCCAGGCGCGGCCCGGCGCCCGACTCGCCGCCGCCCAGGCCCGCCCCGCCCATGATCCAGTCGAGCACGCCGCGGTCGCTCCGCGCGATCTCGCCGCGCACGCCGGCGCCCAGCCAGCGCACGGATTTCCCCGGCCGCGCCTCGCGGAACCAGGCGCCGAAGGCCTCGAAGGACAAGTGGTTCGACGAGGTCGCGCGGTAGCGCAAGGCCCCGCCGCTCCCGCCGCGCGGCAGGGCCTGCGCGTCCAGCTCGACGCGCGAGACCATGTCGCTCTCGCCCTCGGGCCAGCCCGGCTCGCCGGCGAAGTACGGATACGGCGCCAGGCGGAGCGGCGGCTCCGACAGCGAATAGGCCAGCGGCAGGAGCGCCAGGTTGAGCCCGACGACCCCGGCCGTGACGCCGACGCCGGTCTTCACGTTCACGAAGGTCCGCGCGGACGCGGACGGCGCGAGCAGGAGCCAGACGGCGGCTAGGATTGCAGCCGTCGGACCTCCTGCTCCTTGATCTGGAGGGCGTTCTGGACGCGCTCCATGTCCTCGCCGACGGCGGTCACGCGCGCGTAGTCCTCGTAGAGCTTCGGGTCGGCCATCTGCGCGGCCAGGCGCTCGAGCTCGGCGTGCAGGCGCTCGAGCTCCGCCTCGGCCTTCTCGAGGGCGCGCGCGCGGCGGCGCGCCTCCTTGCCGGCCTCGTACTGGTTGTCGGACTGCGTCGGCTCCGGGCTCGCCGCGGCCGCGGCCTCGGTCGGCGCCTCGGCGGCGAGCTGGGCCTGGCGGCGCTGGAAGTAGGAGTAGTGGCCGGGGTAGACGGTGACCTTTCCCTGCACGACGTGGACGACGTGGTCGGCGACGGCGTTCAGGAAGTAGACGTCGTGGCTGATCGTGCAGATCGTGCCCTCGAAGGACTTCAAAGCCTCGACCAGAGCCTCGACGCTGGTCAGGTCCAGATGCGTCGTCGGCTCGTCGAGGAGCAGGACGTTCGGCGGGTCGAGCAGGAGCTTGGCCAATTGAAGACGGCTCTTCTCGCCGCCGGAGAGGACGTCGACGGTCTTGTAGACCGAGTCGCCCGGGAACAGGAAGGTGCCCAGGACCGTGCGCGTGAACAGGTCCCCGTTCAGGCGCCCGACGCTCGTCGCCTCCTGCAGGACCGTGCGCCCCGGCGTCAGCTGGCCCTCGCGGTGCTGGGAGAAGTAGCCGACCTTCACGTTGTGGCCGAGGATGCGCTCGCCGCCGTCGATCGGGATGATGCCGCCCAGGACCTTCAGCAGCGTGGACTTGCCGGCGCCGTTGGGGCCGACGAAGGCCATCTTCTGCCCGCGCTCGAGCTCGAAGTTCAGGCCGTCGTAGACCGTGTTCGTCCCGTAGGACTTCGCGACGTTCTTGAGCCGCAGGACCAAGGCGCCCGTGCGCGCCGGCTGGGGGAACTTGATCGCGACCGCCTTCGAGGACGGCGGCAGCTCGATGCGCTCGATCTTCTCGAGCTTCTTGATCACGCTCTGCACGCGCGACGCCGTCGACGCGCGCGCGCGGTTGCGCATGATGAACTCCTCCATGTCGGCGATCTCGTCCTGCTGCTGCTTCCAGGCCGACATCAGGCGCTCGCGCGCCGCCTCGCGCTCGACGAGGAAGCCCTCGTAGTTCGTGTTGTACTTCTTCAGGCGCCTGCCCTCGACCGCGACGATCGCCGAGCAGGTCTCGTCGATGAAGCCGCGGTCGTGCGAGATCATCAGGATCGCGCCCGGGTACGACTTCAGGTACTCCTGGAACCACAGCAGGGTCTCGAGGTCGAGGTGGTTCGTCGGCTCGTCGAGGAGCAGGAGCTGGGGCTCCTCGACCAGCAGGCGCGCGAGCGCCGCGCGCATCGCCCAGCCGCCGGACAGCTCCGAGAGCGCCCGGTCGAAGTCCGCGACCTTGAAGCCCAGCCCCATCAGGATCTTCTTGGCCTTGGCCGTCTCGCGCCCGTCCGGGTCCGGGCGGTGCGACAGCGCGGTCTCGAGCACCGTCTCGGGCCCGACCGGCGGGTTCTCCTGCGGCAGGTAGCCGGCCTTCGCGCCGCGCCGCCACTCGATCGCGCCGGAGTCCGGCTCCTCCTCGCCGAGGAGCATCTTGAAGAGCGTGGACTTGCCCGCCCCGTTGGGACCGACCAGCGCGAAGCGGTCCCCGGCGTTGAGCTGGAGATCGGCGCCGTCGTAGAGGGTCTGCTCCCCGAAGGACTTCGTGAGCCCGCGGACCGAGATCATCGCCCGTCCTCCCCGCCCGCGCCCCAGCGCTTCGTCAGGCTCGCGCGGATCAGCCAGCCGTTGGCCAGGGCGGCGCGGTCTCCGACGGCGCGTCCGGCGTCGCGCGCGACGTAGAAGCGGCGGTCGAACGTCCGCCCCAGCGCCGCGTCGGCCGCGAGCCCGAGCGGCAGGCGTCCCCGCGCGCCGAGGAGCGCCGCCTTCTGGTCGAAGATCAGGCGGTCCTTCGCGTCGGAGCGGTCGGCGACGAGCCACTGCCGCGGCGCGCGCTCGAGGCGCGCGTAGGCCGAGACCCGCCCGAGCCGGCGCGCGGCCTCCAGCGCGTAGCTCGACCCGCCGAACAGACGGAAGGACAGGGTCGTGCGCGGGTCCGGACGCACCCGCAGGATCACGAACGGGAAGCCGACGACGGCGAAGAGCCGGTCGTCGGCGGAGCGCGCGACGTAAGCCGCCCCGGGCAGGGGCGCGCCGTTCAGGAAGGTGCGGTTGTTCGAGTAGTTGAGGAGGAGGATCCACGAGTCGCGCGCCCCGCTGGGCAGCTGCCAGCGCGCCGTGGCCGACAGCGAGGTCTCGCGCATCGAATGGAAGAGCTCGTCGCTCGCCGAGCCCAGCGCCAGGCTCGCCCCCCAGCCGCGACGGTCGCCGAGGCCGCGCGAGAAGCCCGCTCCCGCCCGGACGTCCCACAGGTCGCGCGGGACCGCGAGGGGCGAGCCGGGGATCGCGAGGGACCGGCTCAGCGACGTCTCGCCGGCGCCGCCCGAGACGCTCCACGTGTCCGACCCGCGGCGGACCGCGACGGCGGAGCCGGAGGCCTCCTGCTCGAACACGCTCGGGGCGCCGCTCCCGGCGGGCATGACGGAGGCCCCGTAGGACCCCCGGTCGCCCCCGACGCCGAGGAAGCGCGACAGGCCCTCGCCGCTCTCCTGCGCGGAGGCGGACGCGGCGGCGGCGAGGACGAGGGTCGCGGCGAGAAGAAGACGGGAACGGGACATCGGCGGAGATTTTACTTTCTTGGCCGCCCTCTCCGCGCGGGCCCTTCGGCCCGGCCCGTCAGGCGCCGAGGGCCCGGCGGATCCGCGCCTTCGCCTCGGCGCTCAAGGACGGGCCGCCCTCCGGCGCGCGCGCCGCGGCCAGGCCCAGGACGTCGAGCTGGACGCGGAAGCGCCGGCACCAGGCGCACATCAGCAGGTGGAGCCGCTCGCCGAGGGTCAGCGCGCGGCCGGAGTCGCGGGCCTCGGAGAGGCGCGACGACATGTCGCGGCAGTCGGGGAGGAGCTTCACCGGGCGGGCTCCGGGGCGAACCAGCTCCTCTCCAGACAGCGGCGCAGGCGCATGCGCGCGCGGTAGAGCAGGACGGCCAGGTGGTTCGACGGCACGCCGAGCGCCTCGGCGCAGGCGGCCGGGCCGAGGCCCTCCATCTCGCGCAGCACGAAGGCCTGCGCGACGGCGGGGGTCAGCGCGTCGAGACAGGCGCGCAGGGCGGCGGCGAACTCGGCCGACTCGGCGGCCTTCGCCGGCTCGCCGCCCCAGTCGGCCGGCGCGCCGGACTTCGTCCAGTGGCCGTCCTCCGCGAAGAGGCCGTCCTCGCGCGCGCCGTCGTCGACTGCCCCGAGCGCGGCCTCCTTCGCCTGGCGGCGCAGATGCTCGAAGATCTTGTTGCGCAGGATGCCGGTCATCCAGGTCAGCTCCGACGAGGCGCCCTGGAAGCGGTCGCGCGACCGGAACGCGGTCACCAGCGTCTCCTGGACCAGCTCCTCGGCCGCGCGGGCGTCGCGCAGGCGCGACAGCGCGTAGCGGAACAGGCGGTCGCCGTAGGCGTCCGGCCAGGCCGCGGGGTCGGTCACGCCGCCTCCCGGAACAGGCGCGCCTCGGCCGCGAAGGCGAACAGTTCTTTCGTTCCGGCCTCGTCCAAGCCCGAGGCCTCCAGCGCCTCTCCGAGCGTCCGTCCGGCCGACAGCGCCGACAGCGCCGCGTGCTCGGGAGCCGACAATTCGCGCGCGAAGATCGGATTGCCGCCGGATTTATAGAGGAGCAGGCGCTCCTCGCCGCGCCACTCGGCCTCGGCGATCGGCGCATCGTTCTTGCGGTCGCGCTTCCACAGGCCGTAGACGCGGTGCGGGAAGGAGAGCAGCGCGGCCGCGCCGAGGAGCAGCCGCGAGTCCGGCCGCGCCGCCGCGGCCAGCGCCGCGGGCGAAAGCCCCGGGACCGGCGCCGCGTGGAAGAGCTCCTTGAACGCCCACTCGAAGCGCGCGAGGTCGGCCAGGTAGGGCGCGTCGACGCCGAGGGAGGCCAGCGCGGTCCCGTCGCCGAGGAAGCCCGGGAAGGTCTCGCCGTAGTCGGAGAGGTCGTGCGAGCGCGACGGCGTGCGCGCGACGTAGGCGCGGCAGACCGCGAAGAAGTCCTCGTCGCCGAGGACGCGCCAGCAGGCCTCGAAGGTCTCGCCGAGCGCCGAGGTCAGCCGCGCCGGATAGCCCCGGCGGTAGACGTCGACGGCCTCGGCGGAGGACAGCGTCCCGCCGCCGGTCACGGCCGCGACGAGGGAGGCGTCCGGCGCGAAGGTCGCCGAGCGCACGAAGGCCCGCTGGAGGCGCTCAAGCCGGCTGGCGCTCACGCTCCTCCTCGGCGATCCGCGCGGCGCGGACCGCCTGGGCCTCGAGCGTCTCCCACTCGGGCACGTCCTCGTCCCATTCGATCAGCACCGGCGTTCCCGGCAGGCGCGCGATCGCGCGGCGGTAGAGCTCCCAGACCGGCTCGGTCGGGGCGCGGGAGTGCGTGTCGAACAGGAACTTCCCCATGTCCGTGTAGCCGCCGAGGTGGATCTGCGCGACCAGCTCCGCCGGAACGCCGTCGACGTACTCCTCCGCCGAGAAGCCGTGATTTTTCGCGCTGACGTAGGCGTTGTTGACGTCGAGCAGGATCCGGCAGCCCGAGCGCCGCGCCGCCTCGACCAGGAACTCGCGCTCGCTCATCTCCGACTCGCGATAGGCGAGGTAGCTCGACACGTTCTCGAGCGCGATCGTCCGCCCGAGGGCCTCCTGCGTCCGCGCGACGTTGCGCGCGACGGTCTTCAGCGCCTCCTCGGTGTACGGAAGCGGCAGGAGGTCATGGACGTTCGAGGCGTGCGCGCCGGTGAAGCAGAGGTGGTCGGTGACCAGCAGGGGATCGACACGGTCGATCAGGCGCCGCAGCCGCTCCAGGTAGCCGGGCCGCGGGCCCTCGACCCCGCCGACCGACAGCGAGACCCCGTGCAGGGCGACGGGATAGTCCTCCCTCATTTTAAGGAGGACCTCCAGCGGGCGCCCCTCCGAGCCCATGTAGTTCTCGGAGATCGCCTCGAACCAGCGGACCTTCGTGCGCGGACGCTCCAGCAGGCGCGGATAGTGCGCGGAGCGCAAGCCGACGCCGACGAAGGCCGCGTCCGCCATCAGCCCGCCTTGAAGGTCCCGCCCTTGGCCAGGCAGTCGGGCTTCGCCAGCGTGATCCAGCCCTGGCCCTTGCAGGCGTTCTGCCCGGCGCAGGAGTGGCCGGGGCCGCCGCACTCGCCCTGCCCCTTGCAGGCGTTGACGCCGTGGCACTCGCCCTTGACCGCCGCCGTCCCGGCCGGCGCCGCCGGAGACGCCGTCCCGCCGCGCGTCGCCGCGCAGCCCGCCATCGCGGCCGCCGCCAGAACCGCCGCCAAAGTCGCTTTCTTGTCCATGTCTCCTCCGAGGGTTCGAGAAGCCTTCCCCGGTGAGTGACGGACCCTCGTCGGGGATGACAGGCATTCAAACAATTTCCTGACGCGCCCGTCACGGACCCGCAACGGCGCGCGGGCGCCAAACCGCGCATAATCGGGGCGAAAGCCCGGAACCAGGAGAAACGACATGATCCCGACCGCCGAATCCGCGAACGCGCTTGTCGTCGAGTGCACGCGCGAGACCGAATCCGTACGCGACGCCCAGCGCCTGCGCGACGAGGTCTTCGCCGAGGAACTCGGCGCCCGCCGGACGCCCGCCGCCGGGCGGCTCGACCTCGACCGCTTCGACGACCACTGCGCGCACCTGCTCGTGCGCGAGGGCCGCGGCGGTCCCGCCGTCGCCTGCGCCCGCCTGCTGACCGCCGCCGACGCGATGGCCGCCGGCGGCTTCGAGTCCCAACGCCAGTTCGACATGACGCGCGCGCTGACGATGCCCGGGCGCCTGCTCGAAGTCGGCCGCGTCTGCGTCGCCCGCCGCCGCCGCGACGGCGCGGCCCTGTCGGCGCTGTGGAACGGCCTGGCCCGCGAGGCCCGCGCGCGCGGCGCCGACAGCCTGATCGGCCGCGCGAGCGTCCCGTTCGACCCCGAGACGGAGACCCTGGCCCCCCTGAGCGAGTCCCTGAGGGAGCGCTGGACCTCCGACGCGTACCGCGTCTACCCGCGCCGCCCCGTCCCGCGCGGCCCGCGGGGGGAATCCCGCCGCGCCGCCCTGCCGCCGCTCCTGGCCGCCTACCTGCGCCTCGGCGCGGAGGTCGGCGGCGAGCCGTCCTGGGACCCGGAGTTCGGGACCGCGGACTTCTTCGTGCTCCTTCCGGTCGACGGTTTGGCGCGGCGCTGGGCGCCGTCCTACCTGAGGTCGGGGGAGAGGGCGCTCGAGACGCCGTAGCGCTCGAGGATCCGCGGCATCGCCTTCTCGGCCGCCGCCGCGTCGAGGACCGCGCGCGAGCCGCCGTCGAACTCGAAGACGTCGCGCCCGTCGATCGGGTGCGCGGCCGCCGCGACAAGCTCCTTCATCGAGCCGATCTCCCGGCCGTTGAGCTTCCGGATCGCCGCCAGGCCCCAGCGGTGGTAGCCGCGGTTGACCTCGTCGGCGAGGACCTGCGCCAGCACGACGACCTGGCTCCGGTCCTTCGTCACGACGTCGTTGTCGCTGATGCTGCGCAGACGGAAGGTCCCGCCGCCGTGCGCGCGCAGGAAGTCGTCGCTCAGCGGCATGAAGACCATGCCGCCGATCACGCAGTAGCTGGGCCGGACGTCGTACTGCGGCCCGGGGACCAGGTCGACCAGGGGCTTCAGGGTCAGTTCCAGCTTCACGAGCTTGCCGTCGCGCACGACCTCGACCGGCACGCGGTCGCCGATCTGCCGCATCGAGACGAGATTGCCGAAATCGACGCGCTCGTCGCCGCGCAGGGGCACGGTGCCGTTCTGGCCGATCGTCTCTCCGGCCAGCCGGACGAGGACGTCGCCGGGCCGGAGCACGCCCCAGGCCGAGGAGCCGTACTCGATCTTGTTGATCAGCACGCCGCTGTCGTCGTCCTTGAGGCCGTAGGCCGCGCGCAGGGCCGGGTTCTCGGTCTCCTGCCAGACGATGCCGATCGCGGGGATGCCGCCGTAATGCCCGTCCGAGACGTCCTTCAGGAAGCGCTCGATCATCGGGATCGGCACGACGTAGCCGATGTTCTCGGTCCCGGAGCCCTGCAGGTGCTGGAACGCGATGCCGACGAGCTTGCCGTCCTTGAACACCGGGCCGCCGGAGTTGCCCGGGTTGATCGCCGCGTCGGTCTGCACGGCCAGCAGCTTGCGTCCCGAATGCGCGTAGACGACGACGCCGACGCGCGAGACGACGCCCTCGGTCACCGACAGGTCGGTGCCGCCGGTCGGGAAGCCGTAGACCGACAGGTGGTCGCCCGGATAGGGCATCTTCCCGAAGGTCACCGGCTTGAGCCCGTCGAAGAAGGACGGGTCGTCGACGGTCAGGATCGCGGTCTCGCCGTCGTTGGCGACGAACTGCACGTGCGCCGTGTAGTTGCGCACGCCGCCGGCCTTGCGCACGGTCAGGTACGTCGCGTCGGAGACGACGTGCGCGTTGGTCAGGATGCGGTGCCCGGGCAGGACGACTCCCGACCCCGACCCCGCCTGCTGGGGCCCGTACTGCCAGGGCTGGCCCCAGTCCGGGTCGCGGGAGACGAACTGGATCTGGACGGTCGCGCGGCGCAGGGCCTCGTCGGAGGCCGCGCGCGCAGACGGGGCGGCGAGAAAGAGGGTCAGCAGGGCGTGGATCATGCGCTGACGTTATCATTTTAACGCCCGGGTCCAGGCCCCCGGACTTGCGCTTTCCCGCTCAGGGGGAGCCGTCCGTCCCGGTCCCGTCGGGAACGCGCGCCGTTGAGGCGCGCTTGGGTCGCTCGGCGGCGGACGGCGGAATGACGGCTTGCCGTCCTTCGCTCCACATCCCGCCGGGACCGGGACGGAC
>JAGWRY010000208.1 GCA_028869495.1 Elusimicrobiota bacterium
GCCGGCGGGGGTCGCCGCGCCCAGCGTCGTGGTCGCGCTGGACCCGCTGGACGCGGTCGAGGGCGCCCTGAGCGGCGCGGCGACGGCGCCCCTCGACGCGGCCCATCCGCAGCTGCTGGTCTACTCGCGCCAGGCCGAGGCCCTGCGGCTCGCGGCCCGCGGCGTCGCGGCCGGCCGCTGGCCCCGCGTCCAGTTCGCGTTCAAGTCCGACTACGTCTACCCGGACACGCCCGCGCTGAAGACCGCCTGGCAGAACACGGCGGCGCTGAGCGCCAGCGTGCCGCTCTTCGAGTTCGGGCGGACAAGACGGCGCGCCGAGGCCGAGGAGGACCAGGCCTCCGCCAGCGACCGGCGGCGCGACGAGGCCCGCGACGAGCTCGAGCGCGACTGGCTCAAGGCGCGCGACGAGCTCGCGGCCCTGCGCGACGAGGAGGCCCTCGACCGCGAGTCGGTCGCCGAGACCGACGAGCTCGCCCGCCTGCGCTACGCGTCGTACCGCAGCGGCGGCTCGACGATCCTCGACGTCGAGACCGCCGACGCCGACGCCGTGCAGGCGAAGGTGCTGGCCGCGCGCACGCGCGTCCAGGCCCTGATCCAGCTGGCGACCCTCGACAGCCTGTCCGCCGGCCCGGAGGAGCGATGAACAAGACCGCGAAGATGATCCTGCTCGGGGCGGCCGCCCTGGCGACGCTCGGCGCCGTCGTGAAGACCCTGTTCTTCCCGGCGCCGTTCCTGTACGCGGGGACCCTGGAGGCGACGAAGGTCGACCTCTCGTCGCGGCTGTCCTCGACGATCGCCGCCGTGATCCCCCAGGAGGGCGACGACGTCAAGGCCGACGAGGTCCTCGTGCGCCTGACCTGCGACGAGGTCAAGGTCGCCGCGGACCTCGCCGACGTCAACTACCGGCGCGCGCTGAGGCTCTTCAAGGCCGGGACCCTCTCGCCCGACCAGATGGACCAGGTGCGCAGCCGCAAGGAGGACTCGGACGTGCGCCTGGGCTGGTGCGAGATCCGCTCCCCTCTCGACGGCACGGTCCTCAGCAGGTACCACGAGCCCGGCGAGATGGTCGCGCCGGGGACCAAGATGCTGACGCTGGCGAACATCGAGGACATCTGGGCCTACATCTACGTGCCCCAGCCCGACGTCGCGCGCCTGCACCCCGGCGAGACGCTGACCGGCTACCTGCCCGAGCTCGGCATGAAGGCGTTCCAAGGGACGATCGCGAAGATCGACGACGAGGCCGAGTTCACCCCGAAGAACGTGCAGACCCGCGCCGAGCGCGAGCGCCTGGTCTACGGGGTCAAGGTCAGCTTCCTGGGCTCCAACCGGGCCCGGGTCCTCAAGCCGGGCATGACGATCGAGGTCGCCCTGCCGAAATGACCTCCGCGCCGATCTCGATCGCGGTCCGGGACGTGCGCAAGTCCTTCGGGCGGAAGGGCTTCCAGGCTCTGCGCGGCGTCTCCCTCGACTTCGAGGCCGCGCGGATGCACGGGATCATCGGGCCCGAGGGCTCCGGCAAGACGACCCTCCTGCGCGTCCTGCTGGGCCTGCTGGCGCCCGCCGCGGGCTCGGTCGCCTACTTCGAGGACGGGCGCGCCGCCGTCTTCGAGGAGATCCGCCCGCGGCTGGCCTACATGCCGCAGACCCAGAGCCTGTACGCGGACCTCTCGATCGACGAGCACCTGGAGTTCTTCCGCGACCTCTACGGGATCGCGCCCGCGGACTACGCGGCCAAGCGCGCGGAGCTGCTCGAGATCACGCGTCTCGCCGAGTTCGTCGAGCGCCCGGCCGGCAAGCTCTCCGGCGGGATGTACAAGAAGCTGGGGCTGATGTGCGCGCTCCTGCGCTCGCCGCGCGCGCTGGTCCTCGACGAGCCGACGACCGGCGTCGACCCGATCAGCCGCCGCGAGCTGTGGGACCTGCTCTACCGCCTGCTCGACCGCGGGATCCTGATCCTGGTCACGACCGCCTACATGGACGAGGCCGAGCGCTGCTCGAAGGTGCACCTGCTCGAGGCGGGCGCCGTCGTCGCCGCCGGCGAGCCGCGGCGCCTGCTGCAGGACGCGGGCGCGCGGAGCTTCGACGAGCTCTTCCTGCGCCGCGCCGCCGCGGGGGACCCGTGAGCGCGGCGCCCGCGCCGGGCGGCGCCGGCCTCGCCGTCGAGGCGGAGGGACTGCTCGTGCGCTTCGGGGACTTCACGGCCGTGGACCGGATCTCGTTCTCGGTCGCGCGCGGCGAGATCTTCGGCTTCCTCGGCGCCAACGGGGCCGGCAAGACGACGACGATCCGCGTGCTCTGCGGCCTCCTGCCGCCGACCGAGGGATCCGTGCGCGTCGGCGGGGCCGGCTACGCGGACGGCGAGCGCGCGATCAAGGACAAGGTCGGCTACATGTCGCAGAAGTTCACGCTCTACAACGACCTGACCGTCGCCGAGAACCTGGACTTCATCGCGTCCCTGCGCAAGCTCCCCCCCGCCGCCTACGCGCGGCGGCGCGAGGAGCTGCTCGAGCTGATCTCCTTCCGGAAGGGCCTCGACGAGAAGGTCGGCTCGCTGTCGGGCGGGACCAAGCAGCAGGTGTCGCTGGCCGCCGCGCTGCTGCACGACCCGGAGGTCGTCTTCCTCGACGAACCGACGGCCGGAGTGACGCCGGCGGGACGCGACCGCTTCTGGCGGCTGATCCGGCGCGTCGCCGAGCGCGGCAAGACGGTGTTCGTGACGACGCACTACATGGACGAGGCCGAGCAGTGCGGGCGCATCGCCCTGATGCGCGAGGGGCGCCTCGTCGCGCTCGACAGTCCGTCGGGCCTGAAGGCCTCGGTGTTCCCGGAGAAGGTCTTCGAGTTCGACCCGATCGGCTCCCTGAGCTTCGCCGAACTCGCCGCCTACGAGAGCCACGCGGCCTTCTCCTTCTTCGAGCCGTACGGGCTCCGCTTCCACGCCGCGGCCAAGAGCCCCGAGGCCTGGGCGGCCGCGCGGCCCGAGCTCGAGCGGCTGTTCCGCGTCCGCGAGATCGCGCCGTCGCTGGAGGACGTCTTCATCCGCGTCGTGGAGGCGCGCGCGTGAGGTTCGACTGGCGCCGGGCGGCGGCGATCGCGCGCAAGGAGTGGTTCCACATCCGGCGCGACCCGTTCACGCTGGCGCTCGCGCTGGTCCTGCCGCCGGTGATGGTCGTCGTCTACGGCGTCGCGATCGACTTCAACGTCAAGGACGTCTCGCTGGCGGTCAGCGACTCCGACCAGACGCAGGCCTCGCGCCGCCTGATCGAGACGTTCGACAGCTCGGGCTACTTCCGGGTCGTCCCCGCCGCCTCGCCGGCCGGGGCCGTCTCGGACGTCGTCGCCGAGCGCGCGAAGGCGGCGCTGATCGTGCCGCCGCGCTTCGAGAAGGACCTGTCGGCCGGGCGCGGCGCGCGCGCGCAGATCCTGCTCGACGGCGCCGACAACTCGACCGTCGCGCCGGTCACGCAGTACGTCGCGGCGATCCAGACGCTGGCCTCCGAGCGCCTGGCCGGCGTCGACCTCTCGCCCCCGTACGTCCTGCGCACGCGCTTCCTGTTCAACCCGGAGCTCAACAGCCGCTGGTTCGTGATCCCGGGGCTGACGGTCGTCATCATGGCGATCCTGTCGATCTTCCTGACCGCGATGACGGTCGCGCGCGAGTGGGAGAACGGCTCGATGGAGCTCCTGCTCTCGACGCCGGTCGAGCCGTTCGAGATCGTCGCCGGCAA
>JAGWRY010000209.1 GCA_028869495.1 Elusimicrobiota bacterium
GCGCGCGCTCCTCGAGCGCGGGACCCCGGAGGAGCGCGGCGCCGCGGCCCGCCGCCGCGCGGCGCTCCACGGCGAGATCGCCGCCCTCCAGCTGCGCGCCGCCTGGCTCCAGCTGACGGGCGCGGCGCCGCTGACGGCCCCGGCCGTCCGGCGCAACGCGGCGCTGTGGTCGCTGGTCGGCGCGTACAACTCGGCCGCCGCGGCCCGCGCCGACGCCGGCTGGCTCGAGGGGCGCGAGCGCGCCGAGGCCTTGTTCGACGGCGGAGCCGTCGTCGTGTCGCGGCGCTGGACGGTCGCGCGCCCGCAGGACGACGCCGCGGCGCCTCCCCGCCGCCGCCTGGCCGTCCCCGTCGCGACCGCGGTCGGCTACGACGGCGCCGGCAAGGCCGTCCGCGCCCAGCTCCACGCGCTGGACTCGGCCAAGCGGGAGTACCTGGCCGTGCTCGCGCGCGAGGCCGCCCTCGCGCGCTGGACGCGCGTGCTGTCGGGGCCCCGCCCGACGAAGCGCGACCGCGCCGCCGCGCGCGCCGACCTCCTCGAGGCCCGGGACTGGGCCGCGCGCGGCTTCGTCGCGGCCAAGCAGTCGGCCGCCCAGGAGCTCGACGCGGCGCTCTCCGCGCTCGCCCGCGGCGACGACGCGCTCGCCGCCCGGCACGCGGGCTGGGCGCAAGACGAGCTCGCCCAACGCCGCGCCGAACTCGAACGCATCGCGGCGGGCCTTCGGGCCCGCCTGGCGCGCCTCGCGCGCCGCGCCTAGCCTACCAGACCCGGCAGGCGTTCGCGCGGACCATCGGGTCCGTCGGCCGGCACGAGAAGGCCTTCGCGAACTCGGGCGTGTTCGACAGCGCGCCGATCACGCGCCAGCGCGGAGGCGAGTGCGGGTCCACCCGCGCCAGCAGGCGCGCGATCTGCTCGGTCTCGTTCGTGCACCAGACCTGCGCGAAGCCGAGGTAGAGCCTCTGCTCGGGCGTGAAGCCGTCCAGCGTCGGCGCGACCGCGCCGGACTTCTCCAGGCTCGCCAGCGCCATCGTGGCCAGGCGCACGCCGCCGTTGTCGGCGGTGTTCTCGCCGAGGGTCAGCCGGCCGTTGAGCTTGACGCCGGGGATCGTCTCGTAGCCGCCGTACTGGTCGACGAGGCACTGCGTCTTCTCCTTGAAGCGCGCCGCGTCCTCCGGCGTCCACCAGTCGCGCATGTTCCCCTTCGCGTCGAAGCGGCGGCCCTCGTCGTCGAAGCCGTGCGTCATCTCGTGGCCGATCACGACGCCGATCGCCCCGAGGTTGGCGGCCGGGTCGCCGTCCCGGTCGAAGAACGGCGGCTGGAGGATGCCGGCCGGGAAGACGATCTCGTTGAGCTGGGGGTCGTAGTACGCGTTGACCGTCGGCGGGGTCATCTCCCACTCCCGACGGTCCACCGGGCGGCCGATCTTGTTCAGCTCGCGCCGCGTCTCGTACTCGTTCGCGCTGCGGATCGAGGCCAGCAGGTCGCCGCGCTCGATCCTCACGCCCTTGTAGTCGCGCCACTTGTCCGGATAGCCGATCTTGTCCACGATCGCGGCCAGCTTCTCCAGCGCCCGCCGGCGCGTGCGCTCCGTCATCCAGTCCCGCGTCGCCAGGTCCTCCTTCAGCGCCGCGTGCAGGACGGCGACCAGGCGGCGCGTGCGCGCCCGGCCCTCGCGCCCGAAGGTCTTCTCGACGTAGCGGCGCCCGAGGTCGAAGCCGAGCTCGCGGTTCGTCTCGTCGACGCAGCGCTTCCAGCGCGGGCGCAGCTCCTTGGCTCCGGTCAGCGTGCGTCCGCCGAAGTCGAACGACTCGTCGACGAAGTCCCGCGACAGCCACGGCGAGGCCGCCGACGCGGCGTGCCAGCGCAGATAGGCCTTCCAGTCGGAGACCGGCAGCGACGCCGCGAGCGACGAGAAGCCCGCCGCGAAGCCGGTCGAGACGACGTTCATCCAGCGCGAGCGCGGGGCGCCGGCGTCGGCGAAGTAGGCGTTCCAGTCGAAGTCGGGCGCCAGGCGCGCGAGCTCCCGCGGCGTCTCGCGGTGGTAGACGTTGTCGGGGTCGCGCCGCGTCACGCGGTCCTGGGAGTCCTTCGCGAGCGCGGTCTCGACGCGCATCACGACGTCCGCCTCGGCGGCGGCCGTCTTCGGGTCGTCGCCGAGCAGGCCGAAGGTCTTGGCGACGTGCCACAGGTACTCGGCGCGCAGGCGGACCGACTTCGCGTCCGTCTTCAGGTAGTCGTCGCGGTCCGGCAGGCCGAGCCCGCCCTGGTCGACGACCGCGATCACCTTCGTCGCGTCCTTATAGTCCTGGTCGGAGCCGAACGAGAAGCCGGCGTCGACGCCCTCGGCGTGCAGGCGCGCGAGCAGGGCGGGCAGGCCCTTCGCCGACGTCAGCGCCGCGATCGCGTCGAGGTCGGGCTTCAGGGGCTCCGCGCCCTTGCGGTCGGCGGCGCCCTCGTCCATGCAGGCCGCGTAGAAGTCGCCGATGCGGCGGTCGACCGCGTCGCGCTTCGGGTCGTCGACCGAGGCCTTCTCGAGGATCCCGCGCAGGACCGTCTTGTTGCGCTCGGCGAGCTCCTGGAAGCGGCCCCAGCGCGACTGGTCGGGCGGGATCGGGTTCGCCTTCATCCAGCCCCCGCACGCGTACTGGTAGAAGTCCTCGCACGGGGAGACCGAGCGGTCGAGCGCGGACGGATCGAACGAGGAGAGCGGCGCGTCGGCGGCGCGGACGGGCAGGGCGGCGGCGAGCAGGAGCGTCGTCAGGAGGAGCATGACGGGATTGTACGAATTCGGGGATCGCGTCAGCGCAGGCCGAAGCGGGACAGGACGACGGTCAGCAGGATCACGCCGAAGACGATCGACGTGATGGCCGCGTACTTGTAGTCGCGGTCGACCAGGAAGGCGTAGATCGAGACCAGCACGCGCAGGACCGGCGTCAGGATCAGCAGGAAGGTCGCCGACAGCATGTAGGCCGCGGGATCCCCGCGCCGGAGGCCGTCGGCGACGAGACGCCAATGGTAGTGGCTCGAGATCCAGGCCGGGTCGAGAGGCACGAAGACCGGATGGAGCAGGGCCAGGACCAGGCCGACCGCGAACAGCGCGGTGCTGATGAACATCCCGCCCATCAGGACCTTGTAGACGTCCGCGTAGACGTTGTCGGGGACGGCCTGGCCTTCGGCGGCGGGGGCGGAGGCGATCTTCTTCATGTCAGACCAGGACCGGCAGGTGCAGGCCGAAGTGCAGGGTCAGGGCCTTGGCCGCCATGCCGTAGGCGAGGTAGATCATCAGCGCGGCGAACAGCCACTTGAGCGCCGCGCTGTGCAGGCGGTTCATCACCATCGTGCCGACGGTCGCGCCCACCGTCGTTCCGACGGCCACCGGGGCGACCACGTAGAAGTGGATCAGGCCGGCCAGGAAGAAGAGGATCGAGCTGACCGCGGCGGTCACGCCGATCATCAGCTTGCTGGTCCCGACGGCGGCCTTCATCGGCACGTTCATGTAGCGGTTCATCGCGGAGACCTTCAGCACGCCCCCGCCGACGCCGAGCAGGCCCGACGCCATCCCGGCCAGGTACGAGATCCCGGCGCCGACCGGGGCGCCGGTCACGACGTAGTGGACCGTGCGGCCCGCGGCCTGGTCGTGGTAATCCCCGCGCAGCTCCAGGAAGGCCGACAGGCGGTCCTGGCGGGCGTTGACGAAGTCGCCGGACGCGATGCGCTGGTCGTCGAGATGGCGCGTCGAGAACGCGGCCCAGCTCATGTAGGCGAGCAGGGCCGCGAAGATCAGCAGCATCACCCACTCGCGCAGGTACAGCGCGAGCACGCTGCCCGAGAGCGCGCCGATCGTCGTCGCGACCTCCAGGAACATCGCCAGGCGCAGGTTCGTGATGCGCTGGTCGACGTAGGACGAGCCCCCCGCGTTCGACGTCGCGATGACCGAGACGATGCTCGAGGCGACGGCGATCTTCATCGGCAGCTGGAACATCAGGACCATCATCGGCACGATGAAGATGCCGCCGCCGACGCCGAGGAGCGCGCCGAAAAATCCGGCGCAGCCCGCTGCGCCCGACAACGCCGCCGCATAGCGCCAGGAGAAGAACATGCGGCCCGATTCTATCAAATGGCCGGCGGCCGCCGGAACAGCGCGACGTCGCGCGACGGGCGCTCGAGCGTCCAGCCCCAGCGCCGCGCGATCCAGGCCAGCGTCTCCGGGCGGTAGAACGCGACGTGCGTCGGGTCGCGGCGGTACCACCAGTCCGCGAAAGCCGCGTCGTCCTCCAGGACCCCGGTCATGACGCCCAGCAGGCCCCCGGGGGACAGCAGGCCCGCCAGCCGCTCCAGGTCCTCGCCCGGGCGGCGCAGGTGCTCGAGGACCTCGGTCGCGACGACGAACTCGTAGCGGTCGGAGAGAGCGCCCGCGTCCGGCGCGAAGAACGGGTCGTAGTCGCGGGTCGCGAAGCCCCGCTCGGCCAGCATCCGCGAGGCCGTCGGCCCCGGGCCGCAGCCGTAGTCGAGCCCGCGCGCCCCCGGCGGCAGGCGCGCGCACAGCGGCGCCAGCAGGCGGTCCAGGAAAGCGCGGTAGGCGGGGTCGTCCGGGCGGTTGTCGTGCTTCTCGTAGCGCGCGCGCTCGCGCGCGGGGTCCAGGTGCTCGGCCGCGGGCGCGAAGGTCAGCGCGCAGACCCCGCAGCGGCGGAAGGAGCGGCCCTCGGCGCGCGCGAAGTCGCGCGTCCCTCCCCCGCAGAGCGGGCAGTGCTCGGCCACGAGCCATTCTACCACGGGCGTCGCGGCCGAACCGTTGCGATAATTCGGCCCGGACGGGCGGCGTCAGCCTCTCGTCCCAGCGCGGCCTCCGCCAGGAGGCTCGACGCAAGGGCGCATCGGAGCGCCTCCCAGGTGCTCCGCAGTACGGCCGGGCGGGTCGAGGGTCCCGCCCGGCTTCGCCTTTTATGGGCTCCCCTCCGGTCGGAGCGTTGCGAAATTACAAAAGCGAGAGCGAAAGCTCGAAAGGAGGGCATTATGGAGCGCAAGACGATGACGACGCCGGAGCGGGAAGTCTCCGTCTGGGACCCGCTGCGGGAGTTCCGCGGACTGACCGGGATGTCGGAGCTGTTCGACGACCTGCTGGGGGGCATCCGCCCCTTCCAGTTCCCGACCGCGCCGCGGGCCTGGACGCCGAAGGTGGACATCCAGGAGACGGACAAGGAGTACGTGATGAAGGTCAGCCTCCCCGGGGTCAAGAAGGAGGACGTGAAGGTCTCGGTGGAGGAGGGCGTGCTGAACATCTCCGGCGAGCGGCACGAGGAGAAGGAGGAGAAGGGCAAGAGCTGGGTGCGGCGCGAGTCGGCCTACGGGTCCTTCTCGCGGAGCTTCGTGCTTCCCTCGGGGATGCACCCGGAGGAGCTCAAGGCGGCGCACAAGGACGGCGTGCTGATCGTGACGCTGCGCAAGCCGGAGCAGCCGAAGAGCCGCGAGGTGAACGTCAAGGTCGAATAAACGAAAAGAGGACTCGGCGCGGGGCGGGGCGGGGGCGCGTCCCCCGCCCCGCCCGATCATTTAAGGGACCCTTCAGCCCGGCTTCGGCCCGGCTTCGCCGCGCGCGCGCATCCTTCCCGCGGGGGCCGCCCCCCGGGAGGAGACCCATGGAAGACGTCCGCAGCCGCCGCACCGCGCGCATCGAGGCCGCGCTCTGGATCGTGCTCGGAACGCTCGCCTTCCTGTCGAAGGGCAACCCGGCGCTGGACGCGGCCGCGGTCCTGCCGCTGTTCCTGCTCCTGCTCGGCTCCAGCCTCGCCGCGAGCCTGGCCGCCCGCCGCTGGCCGGCCCGCCCGGAGCTGCACGCGCTGGCCCTGATCGCCGGCTTCGCCGCGATCGCCGGCCTGCAGGAGCGCTCCGGAGGGGCGCAGTCGACCCTGTGGGTCCTGTACCTCCTGCCGATCTTCCAGGCCGCGATCCTCCTCGACGGGCGGGCGCTGGCCTGGACGGCCGCCGGAGCCTGCGCGGCGGACGCCGCGCTCTACCTGTCGGCCGCCGGCTCCTGGAACGCGGAGCTCTCCTTCGAGCTCGCGCTGAAGACCGGCATCCTCGCCAGCGCGGCGGCCGCGACCTGGCTGCTCTCGCGCGCCGAGTCCGACGCCGACGAGCGCTCGCGCCGTCGGCGCGAGACGATCGCCCGTCTCGAGCGCTCTCTGCGCGCGCAGGCGGCGGAGCGCGAGCGCGAGCGCGGGCTGACCGCGATCGCCGCCGGCGGGGCGGGCGCGGCGCACGACCTCGCGACGCCGCTGATGGTCGTGCGCGCCTACGCGAAGCTCCACCTCGAGCGCGGCGTCGCCGACCCGGAGCTCATGCGCGACCTCGGGCGCATCGACGCGGCGGCCGGCTTCTGTCAGGAGCTGATCGTCGGCCTGCTCGCGCAGGGGACCGGACCGACGGCCCCGAGGCGGCTGGAGGCCGCCGTCGAGTCCGCGCTGGCGCTGGCCGAGCCGATCCTGCGCGCGCGCCGCGTCGTCCTCGAGCGCGAGTACCCGGAGAGGCCGCTCGCCGTCGCCGCGGCTCCGAACGACGTCGAGCGGATCGTCCTGAACCTCGTCGGCAACGCGGCGAAAGCCTCCGGCGCGGACGCGCGGGTGCGCGTGCGCGTCGCCCGCGACGACGGCGGCTCCTGGCCCTGGGCGGTCGTGACCGTGGACGACGACGGTCCCGGGATCGCGCCCGAGATCCTGCCCCGCCTGTTCCAGCCCTTCGCGACGACCCGCGCGAACCAGGGCGGCACCGGCCTGGGCCTCTACCTGTCGCGCGAGGCCGCGCGGCGCCTGGGCGGCGCCCTCGACGCCGAGAACCGCGCGGAAGGCGGCGCGCGCTTCACCCTGCGCCTGCCGCTGGCCCCGTCGCCGCTGAACGCCGCGCCGGCCTAGGCCCATCGGCCGCGGCGCTCGGGTCCGACGGCCCTGGTCCGCCGC
>JAGWRY010000210.1 GCA_028869495.1 Elusimicrobiota bacterium
GCATCGCGCCCCGCCGCGTCAGCAGCCAGGCGTCGGCGGGACGGCGCGCGAGCGCCCGGTCCAAGGCGCCCGCGGAGACCGGCGGGAACGTCAGCGCGGCGGCGGAGAACGCCGACAGGACCAGCCCGAGGAGGACGGCGCCGAGGAGGACGCGTCCGGCGCTCCGCGGCGAGAGCAGGGCGCCGGGCGCGAGTCCGGGCGGGATCAGCGTCGCGGAGACGACGACGAGCAGCGGAAGGAGCGGGTAGAAATAAATGCGCTGGATCGACATCAGGCAGTGGACCCCGAGGAAGTAGGCGCACAGGGCGCCGAGCTCCGCGAACCCGCGCCGCCTCCGGCCGCGCCAGAGCGCCCAGAGCGCGAGCAGGGAGAAGGGCAGGCACCAGGCCAGCGCGAGCCCGAGGCGCGCGAGGCAGGCGCCCGCGTAGCGCAGCGGATGCGCGGCGACCTGCGCCGCGGCCCAGGCGACCGGGCTGCGTCCGACCCGCCGCATCGCGCGCAGGGAGTCGTCGGCGCCCAGCAGTCCCTGCCAGGGCCCCTCGACCGTGCCGACCAGACCCAGCGCGCCCGCGGCCACGTTGGCGGCCGCCTCCCCGTCCTCGAACGGGATGAAGCGGCGGTGGAGCCGCCAGTTGGAGAGGATCCAGGGAAGCAGGAACAGGTACGGGACGAGCAGGAGGATCAGCGCGTTCGCCCGCAGGGTCTTCTTGGAGACGCCCGGGCTTCCTCTCAGCGCGAGCGGCGCCAGGACGAGCGGCAGGAACGCCAGCGTCGAGCGCAGGAGCAGACTGCTCCCGATCGACAGGGCCAGGACGAGACTGCGCGCCGGCGTCGGGCGGCGCGCGCGCCGGACCGCGAGGCCCGCGACCGCCAGCACGAACAGCGCCAGGACGTCGTGCGGGTAGGACCAATGCCAGGCCGCGACCGCCGCCGCCGCCGCGGCCGTCCAGGCGGCCGCGCCGCTCTCCAGCTCTCCCTCGAGCGCGAGGACGAGCAGGGCCAGCAGGAGCAGGTCGGCGGCCGCGTAGAGGCGGGCGGGGCCGGCGAGGCGCAGGGCCCCGACCAGCCGCGCCGCCGGCAGGCTGCGCGCGTCCGGCGCCGCGAAGCCGTGGAGAAGGTAGCGGCCGGCGACGGCGTAGCGGTCGAGGCGCGGCGTCGGCGCGCGCCAGAGGATCGCGGCGGCGAGAGCCGCGATCGAGAGCCGGCCGAGCGCGCGGGAGCGCGCGGAGAGGAGGTCCGCGAGCCGGCGCGCGGCGGAGGACGCGGCGCTCCTCATTTCGCCTTCCCGGCCAGCCGCGCGCGGGCCTCGAGCAGGGCGGCGCGCAGGCCGGCGTCGGCGACGGGCGCGGCCAGGGTCCGCTCGTAGAGGGCCAGCGCCGCCGCGTCCCGTCCGTTCTTCTCCAGGAGGACGCCGAGGCTCAGGGCCGCGGCGGGCAGGGACGGGTCGAGACTCAGGGCGCGGCGGAGCGCGCTCTCGGCGCCGGGGGCGTCGCCGCGGCGGTAGCGGAGGACGCCGAGGTCGGACCAGTAGACGGCGTCGCGCGGCGCGAGGGCGATGGCGCGGCGGAGGTCCTTCTCGGCGCGGGCGAGGCGGCCGAGGCGGAGCCAGTCGAGGTGGGCGAGGTGGAAGTCCTCGGGGGTGCGGGCGCGGGCCTCGGCGTCCTCGACGGCGAGGGTCAGGGCTCGGCGCGCGTCGTCGGGGGCCTCGTCGGCGAAGTCCTGCTCGACGAGGGCGACGAAGTCGGCGTCGGCGCGGGCGCGCAGGAGCGGGTCGATCCGCGCGGCTTCCCCGCCAAGCGGGGTCAGCAGGCCCAGGCGCCCGGAGTTGGCGCGGCGGGCCGCGCCCACGCGCTCGCGCGCCTCGCGCTCGCGGCCCAGGCGGGCGAGGGTCACGGCCTGGTAGAGCGGGAGCAGGACGGGGAAGGCTCCGTCGTAGCGCTCGCCGGCCTGGGGCGAGTCCTTCAGGAGCGGGCCGGGGTCGCCGGCCTTGGCCCCGGCCCACTCGCGCAGGAGGCGGAAGCGGGAGAGTCCGGCGAGGGCGGGGGCGGCGTCGTCGAGGACGGCGACGGCCCGGCGCGGCCGTCCCCGGCGCAGCAGGCGACGGGCGTCGCGCATCGCCAGCCA
>JAGWRY010000211.1 GCA_028869495.1 Elusimicrobiota bacterium
CGCGGCGGCGCGCGCGGCCATCTCCTGGGCGGCCGCGGCGGCCGCCCCGGGCCCGAAGGACGAGACGGTCAGCGCCGCGGCGAGCGCGGCGGCCAAGACCCTTTGCGGCGCGGAATTCCGGTTCATCTCAGGAAGATCATGTCCGGCGCCGCCTTCTCATCGGGCTTGGGGCCCTCGTGCCAGCGGGTCTTCGTCTTCGGCTCGTTCAGGACGGGATTCGGCGCGACCGGCGGGCGCCTCTTGTGGAAGATCGTGCGCCCGCCGATGTCGAAGGGCAAGGCCGCGCCGACCTGGACGATGTAGCTGCGGTACTGGAGCTGGCCGAGGGCCTTCAGCTCGCCGCTGAGGAAGGCGCTCCAGGTCGGCCGGTCGTAGGAGAAGCCGAACAGTTCGCGGCCCTGGCTCTTCTCGGGACGGTCGCTGCCCTCTCCGATAGCGGGCACCGCGCCGAAGCCGTTGGGCTCCAGATCCAGCCGCGCGCGCACGGAGCCGGTCGCGTAGTTGTAGCCGAGGCCAGCGTACGGCGTCCAGCGCCCCCAGGTGTAGGAGGTCACGGCCGTCAGGCCGAAGCTGTTGATGCTCCAGTCGATGTCGCCGACGAGGTCACTGCTGAGGTTCAGGGTCTGGATGTTCTCGTTGAACTTGCCCTTCAGGTGCGTGCGCCCTTGAACGTGGTTGTAGTGGGCGCCGAGGGTCAGCAGGGGATAGTCGCCGCCGAAGAAGTGCTGGCGGATGCCCGCTCCGATCGAGTTGGTCTGCACCTGCGCGGTCATCGTCGGGGAGATCTTGTAGCCGGGCGGCGTCGTCGCGTCGGCGAAGCGGATGTAGGCGTCTCCGCGCCAGGGCAGGCCGAAGCGCAGGTGCATGGCCAGGTTCGGGAAGAGGACCGAGCTCGGGAACATGCTCTCGCCGCCGGCGTCCTTCAAGGCCTGCACGGTCAGATTCGGGAAATCGCGCTTGTCGAGCGGCATGTTGCCGACGCCGAAGGAGACGTCGGGCTGGAGGTACCAGCCCTTGATCTCCTTGGGCGGGTCGAAGGTCGAGCCGGCGTTGAAGGCGAGGCCCTGGGCCATCTCGTGGCTGAGCCAGTACGTCATGTTGTTGAAGTCGTAAGAGATGCTCGAGTTCGCGCTCGCCGGCAGGGCGAGCGCGAGGACGAGGGCGGCCGCGAGCGGCGGCCGCGGGCGCTTCAAGGGCGGAGGACGACGGGCCGGGAGGGAGACCGGTCCGTGGTCCAGCGGTAGGAGTGGGCGCCGCCGAGCGCGACCAGAACCGTCTTCAGCGAGCGCCCGTCGAGCGCGCGGCGCGCGCGCGAGCCGTGGCGCCGGCCGTCGGGAGCGGAAGCTTTCTTCATGTCTCTCTTTCCTTTATCAGGCTTCGCCCCCATCGTAACATCGGGACGCGCGCGGGTCCTGGGCCCGAGGTCCCAGCCGCCGAGCGGCAAAAGTCCCAAAGCGGGAGCCGAGGCTGAACGGCTACAAGCCTGGCACTATTGGAAGGAAAGGAAGAGCGGCGCGCGCCGCCTCAGGGGTTCTCGTAGACCTGCAGGCGCCCGCCGCGCGCGACGAGGCCGACGCGCTTGCCGTTGAACATGCTGAAAACGGCCAGGCGGTCGGAAGGGACCGACGTCTCCGGGATCAGGTAGACGTGGAAGTTCCCGTTCTGATTGTAGACGAAGTCGAACAGGCGCGCCGACGGGTTCGCGCGGCCGCCGTCGACGCCGTCGGTGTAGTAGACGGTGTAGGCCTGGTCCGACAGGCGGACCGGCGCGCCGACCGCGGAGATCGCGTTCAGCATGTCCTGGATCGAGAAGCGGATCTCCCGCCCGCTCGCGTCGTCGGTCAGCACGATCTTGCTGTTGAGCTTGTGGAAGATGTTCGCCGACAGGGACAGCGTGTAGGAGCGGCCCCCGATCGAGACGCTCTGCTCCTGGTCGAGCAGGCCGCGCACGTAGAAGTACAGCGGCGCGCTCCCGTCGACCGTGATGCTGACGTAGGCGTTCTGCTTGGAGTCGAAGGCCCCGCCGAACCAGACGGTCCGGCCGTTGAGGACCCAGCGCAGGGAGGTCTTCAGCTGGCGGTTGAGCAGCGGCGCGAGCTCCACGTCGGCGGCGGGGGCCGCCGCGGCGGACTCGGCCGAGTCCGCCTGGAGCAGGGTCGTGCGCCCGCGCAGCTCCTCCTCCAGATTGGAGACGGCGGCGGCGTCGAGCAGGGCCCGCGACGGGCGGAAGGCCGCGGAGGCCGGGAACGCGGCCGAGAAGCGCGCCCCCGAGGCGGCCGACAGGGCCTCGAGAGACGTCTGCGCGGCGACGGGCGCGGCGAGAGCGGCGGCGAGGACGGCGAGGACGAGCGTCTGTCTCATCGATTCCCCCTGCGGCCTTCTGGTGTCAGGCATTCAGTCTTTCTCCCCGGCCTTCCGGGAGGCGCGTGATTCTAGACGATGCCTTTCGCGCGGCGCAAGCGCAAAATCGCCCGGGCGCGCGGGTTTTTTAGGGGGGTCTTACTGGCCGTAGTCGAGGCGCAGGGCCAGGTACTCGGGCAGGCCCGCCGCGCGGATCTTCGCCTGCGTGGCGGGGACGTCGTAGGGCAGGCGGCAGACGCGGAACGTCCCCTTCTCCGTGTCCCAGACCGCGCAGGCCGCGCGGCGGTCCTGGTCGCGCGGCTGGCCGACCGAGCCCGGGTTCAGCGCGACGGGACCGAAGCCGCCCTCCGCGCGCGGCAGGGCCTCCTCGCGGTCCTCGAGGAACAGCGTCTCGACCTTGTCGCGCCCTCCCGCGGCGAAGCGGAACAGCAGGGGCATGTGGCTGTGCCCGACGAAGAGCGGCCAGCGCCGGACGAACGGGACGTTGTCGCGGAACTGCGCGGCGCTGAGCAGGTACTCCTCGGGCGGGTTGCGCGGCGAGCCGTGCGCGAGCGTGAAGCCCGCGGTCTCCAGGCGCGCGGTCAGCCCCTCCAGGAACGTCCGGTTGGCCGGCGACAGGCGCTCGCGCGTCCAATAGACCGCCGCGCGCGCGTACTGATTGAACCAGTCCAGGTCCAGGCGCCCGATCGTCGCCAGGTCGTGGTTGCCGCAGATGACCGACAGGTTGGGCAGGGCGCGCACGCGGTCCAGGCAGGCGTCCGGGTCGGCCCCGTAGCCGACGAGGTCGCCGCAACAGAGGTAGCCCCCGACGCCGATGTCCTCGAAATAGTCGAGGACCGCCGACAGCGCCTCGAGGTTCGAGTGGACGTCCGAGAACACGCCGTAAAGCACGGCGATATCCTAGCAATCGCGGCGCGGCCCGGACAGCGCCGCCCGGGACTACTCGGTCTTCGGACCGGCCTCCGCCGCGGGCTCCGGGGCCGCGTACGGCCCCTCCTGGGCGACCTTCAGCGCGTGCGCCTCGCGCTCGGGGCCGCCCTTCTTCTGGAAGCTGACGGAGACGAGCTGGGTGACGCCCTTCTCCTCCATCGTGACGCCGTACATCACGTCGGCGGCCTCCATCGTGCGCTTGTTGTGCGACACGATCAAGTACTGCGTCTTGTTCTGGAACTCGCGCAGGAGCGCGGCGAAGCGCTCGATGTTCGCGTCGTCGAGAGCGGCGTCGGCCTCGTCGAGCATGCAGAACGGCGACGGCTTGACCATGAAGAACGCGAACAGCAGGGCGATCGCGGTCAGCGTCTTCTCGCCGCCGGAGAGCAGGCTGATCGACTGCAGCTTCTTGCCCGGGGGCTGGGCCATGATGTCGACGCCCGTCTCCAGGATGTTCTCCGGGTCGGTCAGGATCAGGTCGGCTTCGCCGCCCTCGAAGAGCACGCCGTACAGGCGGCGGAAGTGCTCGCGCACGTCGTGGAAGGTCTGCCGGAAGTTCTCGCGGGTCGCGCCGTTGATCTTCTGGATCGCGGCCATCAGGTCGTCCTTCGCCTTCAGCAGGTCGTTGATCTGCTCGATCAGGAAGCGCTGCTTCTCGGCCAGGGCCTCGTACTCCTCGGGCGCCGCCATGTTGATGTTGCCCATGTTCGCGATGCGGCGCTTCAGGGTCTCGATCTTCTCGACGTCGGGCGCGACGCCCTGGTACTTGCCCTTGGCCTCGTCGAAGGTCAGCTGCCACTCGTCCCACAGCCGAGTCTTGAGCACGTCGGCCGTGCTCTTGAGCGCGGTCGCGCGGACCTCGTGCTGGTGCATGTCGGCCTGGGCCTGGTCGTGCTCGGCCTGGAGGGTCTTCAGCCTCTCGCCGAGGGCGTCGATGCGGCCCTGCAGGTCCTGCAGGCGGTCGAAGACGGCCTTCGCCTCGTTCTCCCGGCCGGCGAGCGTCGCCGTCAGGGCCTCGATCTCGGCGCGCATGCGCTCGCGGCCTTCCTGCGTCTCCGCCTTGCGGCGCTCGAGGTCCTCCCCTTCGGCGGCCAGGCGCGCGACCTGGGCCTCGAGGGCGGTCCGCTCGGCGTCGAGCCGCTGTCCCGAAGCGACGTGGGCGGCGAGCTCCGCCTCGACCCCGCGCAGGAGCTCGGCCTGCCCGTCGGCGGCCGCGCGGCGCCCGGCCAGCTCCTCGCGCGCGGCGGCGAGCTGGTCGGCCGCGGCGGCCTCGGCGGCCCGCGCCGACTCGACGCGAGTCTCCGCCTCCGCGCGTCGGGAGCGCGCCTCGAGGATGCGCTCCTTGGCCGCGGAGGCCTCGGCGAGCGCGCGCGCCGACTCGTCGGTCGACAGCGCGACGTTGCGCTCGTGGTTCTCCAGGCCCTGCGCGAGCTGGGAGACCCGCGCCTCCAGGCCGTGGCGGCGCCCGGACTCGCGCGACAGGGCCTCGGCGGCGGCGCGCAGGGCGCCGAGCGCCTCGGCGAGCTCCGCGTCGGTCTTCGCGCGCTCCTCGGACAGGCCGGTCCCGCGCGTCTCGAGGGCCGCGGCCTTCTCCTTCAGCTCGCCGAGGTCGGCCAGAGACGGCTGGACCCCGTCCTTCGGCTCGGCCCCGCCGCAGACCCAGTGCTCGCCGAAGAGCTTGCCGTCGAGCTCGTAGGCCTCGGCCAGCAGGTGGCGCAGGACGCGGTCGTGGCGCGGGTCGTAGGACAGGCGCTCGAGCACGGGGCGCGCCTCGGGCGGATACGGGCGCTCCGAGGCCTCGGGCAGGGACGACAGGACCAGGAAGCGCGCGCGCCCCTCGCCGGCGGCCTGCAGGAGCTCGACGCCGGCGCGCGCCGCCGTCGAGTCCTCGACGACGACCGCGTACAGGCGCTCGCCGAGCAGGTCCTCGAGGGCGGGCTTGACCGCGGCCTCGGCGCGGAACAGGCCGCGCACGATGCCGACGACGCCGGGGATGCCGGCGTTGAGCACGGACTGCGCGCCGACCCAGTACGGGTTCTGCCCGCCCTGGGCCTCGAGCGACTCGGCGCGCGCGGACGCCTGCGCGAGCTCGGCGTGCAGGCGGACGGTCTCCTCGGAGAGCTCGCCCTGGCGGCGGCGCAGGGCCTCGACGCGGCCCTCGGCCGCGTCGGCGGCGGCCTTCGCCTCGGCGTGGGTCGTCTCGCAGGCGGTCAGCTCCGCGCGGGCCTCCGCGATGCGCCCGCGCGCCTCGGCGGCGGCGGCGGA
>JAGWRY010000212.1 GCA_028869495.1 Elusimicrobiota bacterium
CGCGCGCGCGGCCGCGCCGCGCAGGGTCCCGGCGGAGGCGCGCGCCGCCGCGCCCGCGGCCCGGGCCTTCTCCGGGGAGGAAGCCAGCTCGACGAGCCGGTCGCCGAGGTCGAAGGCGTCCTTGACCGGGAAGCCTCCGCCCGCGCGGGCCAGTTCCGCCGCCGGGAGCTCGACGTGGCCCACGTGCGGGCCGTAAAGGACCGGCACGCCCGCCAGCGCCGGCTCGAGCAGGTTGTGCCCGCCGACCGGAACGAAGGTCCCGCCGACGAAGGCGACGAGGGCCCGCGCGTAGAGCGCGGACAGCGCGCCCATCTCGTCGACGAGGACGGCCTCGACGTCGGGGGGGACGGCGACGCCGGCCTTGATCCGGCTCCAGCGGAAGCACCTCAGCGCGGACTCCTGGAGGCCGCGCCAGGCCTCGTCGGCGCGCTCAACGTGGCGCGGGGCGAGCAGGAGCCTCAGGCCCGGCGCGCGCGCGCGCGCCTGGAGGAAGCCGGCCAGGACCGCGTCCTCCTCCTTCGGGTGCGTGCTCCCGGCGACGAAGAGCGGCGCCGCCGGGGAGGCGGACGCGTCGAGCCAGCCCAGGCGCTGGAGGCGGAAGTCGGCGTCCTGCGCCGCCGCGGGCGGGGTCCCGCGGTCGTACTTCGCGTTGCCGACGACGGAGACCATGGCGGGCGGGGCGCCGAGCGCGACGAAGCGCCCGGCCTCGGCCTCGGTCTGCGCGCCGACGGCCGACAGCGCGGCCAGCGCCGGCCGCACGAGGAAGCCGGCGCGGCGCCAGCGCGCGAGGCTGCGCTCGGTCAGGCGGCCGTTGACGAGGACGGGCCGCAGGCCCGCGCGCGCGGCCAGCAGGATCGTCGTCGGCCAGAGCTCCGTCTCGGCCAGGACCAGGCGCTCGGGGCGCGCGGCCTTCAGGAAGCGCGCGACGCAGGGCCAGGCGTCGATCGGGGCGAGCTGGACCCAGGCGGCCTTCGCGCCCCAGCGCGCGGCCTCGCGGCCGGCGGTCGTCGTCGTCGTCAGCAGGACCGCCGGCCCGTCCGGCCTCGCCGCGAGCTCCTCGATCAGCGGGACGAGGCCGCCGACCTCGCCGGCCGAGGCCGCGTGCAGCCACCAGACGCGCCGGCCCTTGAGCCGCGCGCGGGCCTCAGCGGAAAGACCGCCCAGGCGCTCGGGCAGTTCCGACAGGAAGCCGGAGAGGCGTCCGCGGCGCCTGGAGAAGAGGAAGGACAGGAACACGGCGGCGCCGACCAGGGGGGCCGCGAGCGCCTCGACGAGGAGGATCAGGGTCGTCATGAGACGAGCCGGTCGGCCTCCTCCGTGGCCGCGTCCATCGCGGCGGCGACCTCCTCGGCCTTGGCCCGCAGGTCGTCGTCCGGCCCCACCGAGATCGGCTCGCCGTAGACGACGACGGCGCGCGAGAAGGGGAGCGGGACGTGGAAGCGGTCCCAGGCCTTCTCGAGGACGAGCTTGCGCGACAGCGCGTTGGCGATCGGCACGATCGGCGCGCCCGACAGCTGGGCGATGCGCAGGGCGCCCTCCTTGACCTTCCTCGGGGGGCCCTTCGGGCCGTCCGGGGTGATGCCGACGTCCAGGCCCGAGCGCAGGGTCTCGACCATCTCGCGCGCGGCGGCGATGCCGCCGCGGGACGAGGAGCCGCGCACGGCGGCGATGCGCGACAGGCGCATCGTCTCGGCGATGAGCTCGCCGTCCTTCGAGCGCGAGACGAGGACCGCCGCGCCGACGCCGCGGTGCGTCCACGTGAAGTAGACCTGGCGCTGGTGCCAGAACGAGTAGATGAAGCGGCGGCCTTCGGCGTGCAGGCGCTCGGGGACCTCGCCGCGCACGACGCGAGTTCGCGAGGTCAGGCCGACGAGGGAAACGTAGGCGTAGGCCAGGTAGGGGATCAGCCGGCGGAGCACTACGCCTCGACCCTTCGGGCTCGGCACAGACGCGCGAAGGAAGAGCCCATGGCGTCTAGCGGCGGCCCTTGGCCTTCGACTTCGCCAGCCAGGACAGGCTGACGGCCAGCGAGCCCGCGGGGGCGAGCGCGCCGCCATCCATCGACACGCCGAGCTTGCCGCCGTCCAGCTTGCGCACGACGGCCGCGAGCGCCTCGGCGCCGGACAGCGCCGTCATCGGCGAGAGCTCGCAGTTGTCCTTGGCCGCCTCGTCGGCCAAGAGGCCCGCGGCGAAGCGCACGCACTCGTCGAGGGCCGTCTCCTCGAGGAGCGGCCACAGCGCGTCGGGCAGCGCGCCCTCGGACGAGCGGGCCGGAGCGAAGCCGTCGCCCAGCGTCGCGAGGATCAGGCTGTAGGCGAGACCCGGCAGGGGGGACAGGGTCGCCTGGTCGGAGTCCGGGTGGCCGAAGGTATCGAACAGCACGCCCGGGGCCAGCCCCTTGGCCAGGCGCTCCAGCGTCTTGGCGAGGACGGGATCAGCGAGCCCCGCGGCCTCGAGGTCGAGGCCCGCCTTCTTCGCGCGCCGCTTGACCTCGTGCGGGCGCAGGGCCAGCTTGAAGCCCTTGATCTTGCGCATGATCAGCGGCGGCGGTTCTTCCTCGACTGGGGCGGGACGGGGACGGCCGTCGCGGCCGCCTTCTCGGCCTTGTCGGCGGAGGTTTTCTTGCCGGCGATCCGGGTCTGGTACTCGAAGACGAGCGGCGCGGCGACGCCGATCGACGAGTACGTGCCGAAGATGTTGCCGACTACCATCGCGAGCGCGAAGTTGCGCAGGACGGGGCCTCCGAAGAAGAGCAGGACCACGCAGACGATCTGCACGGTCAGCACCGTGATCACGGTCCGCGAGAGCGTCTCGTTCATCGACTGGTTGATCAGCACGTCCAGCGGGAGCCCGCGCTCGGTGTGCAGCTTCTCGCGCATGCGGTCGAAGATGACGATCGTGTCGCTGATCGAGTAGCCGGCGATGGTCAGCAGCGCCGTCACGATCAGCAGGTCCACCTGCAGATGCAGGAGCGAGAAGATCCCGGCGACGCCGATCACGTCGTGGAAGAGCGCGATGACGCCCGCGATGCCCCAGATCGGGTTCTCGAAGCGGTAGGCGACGTAGACGACGATGCCGAACAGGCTCCAGAAGATCGCCCACAGCGTGCGCCGGCGCAGGTCGCGCCCGACGACGGGGCCGATCACGTTCTTGCGGTCCAGGGTCGGCGCGGTCTTCGGAAACGCGGCCTTCAGCAGGTCCATCGTCTTGTCGGCGAAGGAGTCGACGGCTTGGTCGCTCTCGTGGCTCTTCTCGCGCAGCATGTACGTCGGGCGCGGAGCCTCGATCGACTGGACCTCGACGTCGAGGTGCTGGCCCGCGAGGGCCTTGCGCACGTCGTTGACGCCGACCGCGGAGTCCTGCGGGAAGCTCACCTGCAGCATCGTGCCGCCGGTGAACTCGATCGAGTAGTTGAAGCCCTTGAAGACGATCGCGCCCAGCCCGATCGCGACGACGGCGATCGAGAGTCCGATCGGATACCAGCGCAGGCCGATGAAGTCGATGTTCGGCTTTTTGAAGAGTTCCATTAGATCGAGAGCTCCTGGACGTCGTTGGTCGCCATGTAGTAGTCGAAGATCATGCGGGTCACGACGGTCGCCGTCACCAGCGACAGGACCAAGCCGATCGTCAGCGTGACCGCGAAGCCCTTGATCGGGCCGGTGCCGAACTGGAACAGGAACGCGGCCGAGATCAGCGAGGTCACGTGGGTGTCCAGGATCGCCGACCAGGCGCGGTCGTAGCCGACGGCGATCGAGGTCTTGATCGGCTTGCCCAGGCGCAACTCCTCGCGGATGCGCTCGAAGATCAGCACGTTCGCGTCGACGGCCATCGCCAGCGACAGGATCACGCCGGCCATGCCGGGCAGGGTCAAGGTCGAGTGGAGATAGGACATCGTCGCCAGCAGCATCAGCAGGTTGAGCCCCAGCGCCATGATCGCGACCGCGCCCGACGCGCGGTAGTAGACGATCATGAAGAGCACGACCAGCAGGAAGCCGATCAGGATCGAGCGGACGCCGTCGCGGATCGAGTCCTGGCCGACCGTGGGTCCCACGACCTGCTCCTCGATCACGCGCACCGGCGCGGGGAGCGCGCCCGCGCGCAGGACGATCGCCAGCGACTTCGCCTCCTCGGGGGAGAACTGGCCCTCGATGACGCCCGAGCCGCCGTTGATGCGCCCCTTGATCACCGGCGCCGAGTAGACGACGCCGTCGAGGACGATCGCCATGTGGCGGCCGACGTTGGCCGCGGTCAGCGCCGAGAACTTGGCGCCGGCCTCGGGCTTGAACTTGAAGGCGACGTCCGGCGTGCCGTACTGGCCGCTCGTGTCCACCTTCGCGGTCTCGAGCTGGGCGCCGGTCAGCGGCACGCCCTTCTTGAGCAGGTAGGCCGCGCCGTCCTTGCCCGGGACCAGGTCGTCGTCGGCCGGGACGAGCTTGGCCGCCCCGGTCGAGACCTGCGTGCCCTGGAACGCCTCCGGCAGTTCGAGGATCTTGTTGAGCGCGTTGCGGCCGTCCTGGCTGTCGTCGACCATCCGGAACTCGAGCTGGGCGGTCTTGCCGATCAGGGCCTTCGCGCGCGTGGTGTCGGTGACGCCGGGCAGCTGGACGACGATCCAGCGCTGGCCCTGGCGCACGATCAGGGGCTCCGCGACGCCGAACTGGTCGACGCGGTTGCGGATGATCTCGATCGCCTGCTGCATCGCGTCGTTGAGCTTGGTGTTCGCGTTGAGCTTGTCGACCTCGAGTTCCATGACCATCTGCGTGCCGCCCTTCAGGTCGAGGCCGAGGTTCAGCAGGTAGTTCGGGCGGTCGCGCAGCTGCTCCATCTTCTGCCGCTCGTCGGCGGGCATCGTGTACCAGTTGATCGACGGGTAGAGCAGGAACAGGCCGCCGACCACGAAGGCCAGCAGCGTCAGCCACTTCATCTGGGTCTTGGACATGTCGGTGTGGGGTCCTTGGTCCGGGATCAGGCGGCGGTCTTGGACTTGGCCGGCTCGCCGGCCGAGACGAGGCTCTGCACGGCGGAGCGGGCGAGCGTCAGCTTGACGGTCTGGGAGAACTGGACCTCGAGGTCCTCGCCGCTGCGGAAGCCGGTGATGGTCCCGTAGAGGCCGCCGGTCGTCAGGATCTTGTCGCCGGTCTTGAGGTCCTTGAGCATCTGCTCGTGCTCTTTCTGCTGTTTGTTCTGCGGGCGGATCACCAGGAAGTAGAAGATCGCGATGACGGCCGCGAACGGGACGAGGCCCATGATGTTGGGGGAATTGAGCATGACTCTCCTTAAAACGCGGAGAATCCTAGCACTTTCGCGGGCGTCAGGGAAGGGCGCGCGGCCCGCGTCCTACCAGCGCGCGGAGAGAGTGAAGCGGTGAGCCGACCCCAGTTCGCCCATCGGCACGGCCGCGTAGTCGAGCCGCCAGGCGCCGCGGGAGAGGCCGACGCCGAGGGTCAGGCCGCGGGCCGCGTCGAAGCCGGTGCCGCCCGCGATCCCGCCCGCCGTAGTCCAGCCGGCGCGCAGACGCACGCCGGGCAGGGCCCGGTACTCGCCGCCGAGGCCGAAGTCGTTGCCCGCGCCGCGCGGGGAGTTCGTCCACTCGACCGCCAGCGCGTGCCCGCCGTTCAGCCGATAAGCGGCGCCGAAGGCGAGGCGCGTCGGGAGGTCGTTGCGCTGGACGCCGTACTTCAGCCCCGGGCCGAGGTCGCGCAGCGCCGCCGCGACGAGCAGGCGTCCGGGGCCCAGCGCTCCCAGGTCGCGCCGCAGGCCCGCGTCGAGCGCCGCCGTGTCGGCCTGCGCCGCGGCGATGTGGGACTGGATCCCCTTCACCGTCAGACCCAGGTCGCCGAGGCCCGTCCGGCGGCCCCAGCCCAGGCTCAGCGCGGCATCCGAGGCCTGGAAGCCTCCGGTCGGATGCCCCTGCGCGTCGCGCCCCTCGAGGGCCGCCTGGCTGAGGTAGGTCAGGCCGGCGGCGAAGGTCCCCGCCTGGGTCGGTCGGGCGTAGGCGAGGAAGTCGTGGCGCACGCTCTGGGCCAGCTCCGCGTGGCTGGCCGTCGCCTCGCTCTTGTCGAGCGCGGAGAGCCCGGCCGGGTTCCAATACAGCGCGTTCGCGCCGCCGGCGAGCGCGGTCCCCGCGCCGCCCATGGCCAGGTAGCGCGCGCCGACGCCGACGGACAGGAACGAGGCGGTCTCGACGGCGCCGGCCGCGGAGACCGCGCCGAGGGCGAGGGCGGCGAGGATCGGCGCCCGCGTCACTTGATCACCGCCACGCGTCCGGATTTATGGACGTCGGCGTTCCCCGCCTTCTTGGCGGTGATCACGTAGTAATAGACGCCCGACGCGACGCCCGAGACGTCCCAGACGTGGTCGTAGGTCTGCTGGAGGCCCAGCCCGTTGCCGTCGTCGTAGGCGCCGCGGTCCGCGAAATCGGAGGAGTCGAGGATCTTGCGTCCGGACAGGTCGTAGACGCGCACGGAGACCGAGTCCGCAGGCCCCGGCTGGATGCGGAAGGTGACGGCGCCGCCGTGCGCGGGGTTCGGGAAGGCGTAGCCGGCGCGCAGACCGAAGTCCGAGGCCGCCGCGGGACCGGCGCCGGCGGGCGCGGGCGCGAAGACCTGATAGAGCGAGAAGTGCGTGGTCTGCGCGGACACCAGGCGCGAGGCCAGGTCCACCGTCGACGGGAAGGTCTCCCAGGCCTGCGTCGCCGGGTTCCAGTAGCGGATCGTCAGCTTGGAGACGTCGGTCCCGGGCGGCAGGAGCGACGGGTCGAAGGGCAGTTGGATCGTCACCGGCTGGGCGAACTGCGTTCCCTCCGGGCCGAAGACGATCGGGGCCGAGACGGCGGCCAGGCCGTCCGCCCGCTCCTTGACCTCGCGGACCTCGCGGTCGGGCTGGGAGTCGGCGGCGCTCGTCGAGATGCTCAGGTCCACCGAGGCCGCGATCGCGTCCTGCGGCACGCGGACCGCCACGTCGCCGCGGGCGACCGTGCGCGCGTCGCGCTCGTTCGAGCGGCCGTGGATCGGGAACGGCGCGTCGGACGCCGAGGCTCCGCCCTCCAGGGCCTTCAGGCAGGCCGGCACGGGCCAGAAGCGAGCGCCGCTCCAGACCCGCTCCGAGGCGACTCCGCGGGCCAGGTCGCGCGGCGCGCCGATCACGGTCAGGCTCCCGGTCGCCGAGAAGGAGCTCCCGTCGGCGAGGGTCCCGCTCAGCGTCAGCGCGTGCTCGCCCGGGGCCAGGACGGCGGCGAGCGCCGCGCGGTCGAAGCGGAACAGCCAGTCCGGCGAGGCGAGCGATCGCCCGCGTCCGTCGCGGCCGACCTCGCGGCCGAAGCGCGCCCCGCGCGAATCGCCGCGGCCCGGCCCGGCGGCGCCGTCGTCCGCGTCGGTCAGGGCGCCCAGCGGGGGGATCGCCGCGCCGTCGACCGCGGTCAGCCGCACGCTGCCGGCCTGCACGCGCAGGCGCGCGCGCAGGAGCCCGGGCACCAGCGCGGCGACGAAGCGGCCCTCGTCGCCCGCGTTCAGCACGCGCGGCGCGAAGAAGGCCGCGAAGGACTCGCCCTGCGGCGCGGGGGCGGGCGCCGCGCGCGCCGTGTCGAGCAGGACGACGAGCCCGGTCTGGGCCAGCGTCCCGGAGACGGCGTCCGCCGTCGCGTCGTTCGCCTGCCCGGCGACGGCCGCGCTGCTCCAGGCGGTCCCGTCGTAGGCGAACAAGGCCAGCCCCGAGGAGGCCGCCGCCGCCGGATACGAGACCGTCAGCAGGCCGAAGCCCAGGCTCGCGGCCGGGGAGATCTGGTAGACGGCCGAGACCGCCGCGTAGGGGAGCGGCGCGGGGGCCGCGGCCGCCGCGAGCGAGAGGCCGGCGACGTCGCTCTCCAGCCGCGCGACGGGCGGCGTCTCGGTGCTCGTCGCGAGGTAGTACGTCATCGCCGCGGCGACGTTCGACGCCGCCGAGACGTTGCCCGACTCGTCGACGGCGGCCAGCGACAGGTAGTAGGTCGTCCCCGCGGACAGGCCGTCGAGGGTCCAGGACTGCGGCTGGCCGGGGTCGAAGGAGGCGGTCCAGACGATCGGGGTCGCGGAAGCGAGCGAAGCGGGATCCTGCGCGACGCTGAGCCGGTACTGGCCCCCGGAGACCGAGCCGTAGGCGCCGTCGTTGCCCGGCGCCGTCCAGCTCAGGCTCAGCGAGCCCGAATCCAGCGGCGCCGCCGACAGGTCCGCGATCGCGGCCGGCGCGCTCGAATCGGGCAGGCTGTAGACGGCCTTCTGCGCGGTCGAGCCGTCGGTGCCGCCGAGCGAGTAGACGTCCTCGCCGGCGGCCGCGCTGCCGTGCAGATAGACCGCGACCGGCAGGGACGCCGCGCTCGTCCAGGGCGACAGCGTCCCGTCGGGGTTGATCCCGGCCTGGTGGACGCTGACGCTCGGGTAGACCGGCTCCTCGCCGGCGACGGTGTAGAGGACGCCGTGGCGCAGGACGAGCCCGTGGCCGGCCAGGCCCGTGGGCAGGGAGGATTCCGCGCGCCAGACGCCGAGGTCGCCGTCGGCGCCGATCGGGGCGCTGAAGACGGCGTTCGTCACCTGGTTGTCCGGGAGAGGGGCGTACGTGATGCCGCCGGCGACGTAGAGGCGGCCCTGCGCGGCTTGCGCGCCGTGCAGCCAGAGCCCGCCCGGCATCGGCGAGGAGGCGGTCTGCCAGGCCGAAAGACTGCCGTCGGCGTTGAGCTTCGAGTAGTAGACGTTCGAGGTCGCGAAGGGGGTGTTCGGGGCGTCGCGACCGCCGGACAGATAGAGCGTCCCGTTGTAGACCACCGCCGAGCCGTAGAAATCCGCGTCCGGCAGGTCCGGACCTTTCTGCCAGGGCCCCAGCGTGCCGTCGGCATTGGCATGAGAGTAGTAGACGGCGCTCGAGAAATGATTCGTCATCCCGTCCGAGAACCCGTTGAAGTTCCAGAGGCTCCCGCCCATCACGTAGACGTAGCCGTTCGCGTAGGCCGTCGATTCACCCCAGCCGATGACGATGTTGCTGACCGTTTGCGAAATGTTGTCGCACGTGACGGTGACGGTCGTCGTCCCGGCCGCGGGCAGAGGCGTCGTCGCTGTCCACGAGCCCGCGGAGCCGTCGGAACCGAGAGGGGCGTAGAGGACCTCGGTCGCGCCGCAGATGCCGTCGGCGCCGAGCCCGCCGATCTTGTAGAGGTAGCCGCCGCCCGCGACGGCGTTCGTCATCACATAGGAATACGGCAAAGGCGTGTCGGCCTGCCAGTCCGCGCGCGCAGGGACAGAAGACAGCAGAAGCCCCGCTAGAAGGGTGATCGTGACCGGGACGAACCGGCGCGCGTTCCTCATAATCGCCGCGGCGGGCCGCGTCGCCCCCGCGTCTGCCCTAAGGATAGGGGGAGGAACGGGGAAACCGCAACCAAACTTTGTCAGAATTTGTCAGGGAGGGTCCGGAGGGCCTAGCCGACGAGCTCGTAGCCCTCGGCGGTGGTCTGCAGGCGCTTGGACTCCTCGGGGCCGAGGGCCTCGCGCAGGCGCTGGATCGTTTTCTCGAGGGCGGCGACGCTGCCCTCGGCGCCCCAGACCTCGCGCAGGAGCTTCTCGCGGCCGACCGGGCCGGAAGCCGCCAGCAGGACGCGCAGGACCTCGGCCGGCGTCGGCGAGAGGGTGCCGGCGCTGCGGTCGTCGATCCACAGCGCGCGCAGCTTCACGTCGAGGCGCACCTTGCCCTTGGCGACCTGGGCCGCCGGCGCCGCGCGGCGCGGGTACTGCGCGAGCAGGCGCCGCACGATCGACTTGATCTGCGCGAGCTCGAAGGGCTTGCGCACGTACTCGCGCACGCCCTGCGCGCGCACCGAGCTCTCCAGCATGTCGGCCTTGTCGCCGTGCGCGGTCATCACGACGATCGGGATGTCGCGGATCGCGGCGTTCGCGGTGACGAGCTTGATGATCTCGACGCCGTTCATGATCGGCAGCATCAGGTCGAGCAGGATCACGTCGGGCTGGACCGCGAGGATCTTGTCGTGGCCCTCCTTGCCGTTGAACGCGTAGTAGACCTCGTAGCCCTCGCGGTGGAAGGCGAGGCTCAGCAGCTGCTGGAGGTCGCCGCTGTCCTCGATGATCAGGAGACGCGCCATGTCCGAAGGATAGCCCGCGGACGCCGCCTTGACAAGGAGGGGGGCCGCTGTTACGTTTCATTGGGGAGAGTCGCACATCAAAACGAGCGCGGTGTTGTTCCTTTTATTACTCTGGCCCTGCGAGGGCGTTTCGGCCCAGGCGGTCGGGGCCGGCGGCTTCCTGCGCCAGGACCCCGACGCGCGCACGGCCGCCCTGGCCGGAGCCGACACGGCGCTGGCCGACGACTCGGCCGCCCTGCTCGTCAATCCCGCCGCGCTCGCCCGCCTCGTCAAGCCCGACGTCGCCGCGACGCACGTCGTGCTCTTCGAGGACACCTCCTTCGACGTCGTGACTGCGGCGGCGCCGACGCGGCGCTGGGGGACCTTCGCGGCCGGCTACGTCAGCCAGACGAGCGGCGGCTTCCAGGGGCGCGCGGGTCCCAACGACGCGCCCAACTCCTTCTCGATCTCCCAGAGCGCCTACCTCGCCGGCTGGGCCGCCAGTCCGCGCCTGCCCTGGGACCGGACGGACGGCGCGCCGCGGCGCCTGGCTCTGGGGCTGACGCTCAAGTCGGTGCGCGAGACGATCGACGCGACGTCGGGCTCGAGCACGGGTCTCGACGCCGGCGCGCTCCTGCGCCTGCGCCCGGGGCTCGACCTCGGCTTGAAGGCGGAGAACCTGCTCGCCCCGAGCCCGGCCTTCGTCGGCTCCGGGGTGCGCTACGAGCGCAGTCTCGACCTCTCGCCGGCCTACACGCGCGCGCTCGGCGGCGATTGGACGGCGACGGCGGCCGTGCGCTGGCGGCGCGTCGAGCTCGAAGGCTCGGAGTTCTCGGGCGGCGCCGAACTGCGCTACGGGCGCCTCCTGGCCCTGCGCCTCGGGATGCGCCCGTCGGGGCTCTCGACGGGCGTGGGGCTCACCGTCGGCAACACGAGCCTCGACTACGCGGTCCTCCTCGGCGACCTCGGCCTCGAGCATACGGTCAGCCTCGTCCAGCGCTTCGGGCAGACCGAAGCCGAGCTGGAGCAGACGATCCGGCGCGGCATCTCGCGCCTGTCGCGCGGCGAGGGCGCGCGCCTGGCCAAGGCCTATCTGCAGAAGGCCGACGACGAGCTCCGCGACGGCCGCGACGCGGACGCCCGGCGCGACCTCGACGCGGCGTCCCTGCTCGCGCCGGGCAGCGCCGAGGTCGCCTCCCGGGTCAAGGAGGCCGACCAAAGATGGCAGGCCGACGTGCGCCGCCAGACGCTCTCGCGCCTGACCGCGCAGGCCCTGCAGGAGGAGGACCAGGGCAACCCGCTGGCCGCGCGGCAGTACTGGCGCTCGGTGCAGGAGCTCTCTCCCGAGGACGTCCAGGCGCGCGAGGAGATCGCGCGCATCGACAGCCGCCTGACGAGCGAGGACCGCGAGCGCGCCGCGACCCTGCGCCGCGCGCAGGAGGCCAACGACGTCGCGCTGGCCCTGGCCGGCGCGGGGACCCAGCTCTCGCGCGGCGAACTGCACGCGGCCCGCGAGCTCGCGCGCAGGGCGCAGACGCGCTACCCGGAGAACCCCCAGCTGCGCGAGTTCCTCGCCAAGACCGACGAGCAGCTGCATTCCTTCGTGAAGTCCCGCCTGGCGGAGGCCGATGCGGCGCAGTCCCGCGGCGACGCGGCCGGGGCGGTCGCGGCGCTCGAGTCGGCCCTGCGCCAGGACCCCGACGACGAGGAGCTCGCCCGGCGGACGGCCGCGGCCCAGGCCGTCCTGCGCCGCAACCTGTCCCCGCACGCGCGCCAGGAGGCCGAGCAGCTCTATTATCAAGCCGTCGAGGAGTACCTGAAGGGCGACTACGACACGGCCGGCAAGCTCGCCGACAAGGTCCTGACGCTCGACCCGACCTATGAGGCGGCGCGCACCCTGCAGGCGAAGGTCGCCGCGGCGCGGAGGTACGCGCCGTGAGGACGACCGCTCTGCTGGCCGCCCTATTCCTCGCGCTTCCCGCCGGCGCGGCGACGATCTCCGGCAGCGACCTCGGCGGCGGCGACTTGTCTCCGTTGAACGGCGATGTGCTCTCGGGCACGTTCACCGACGTCGGACAGTTCACGATCCCGGCGGGCGCCACCGTCTACATCGCGGCCGGCGTCCCCTTGCGCGTCTACGCGGCGACGGTCACGATCGCGGGCACGCTCGACGGCTCGGGGCGCGGGCAGTTCGGCGGCGCCGGGGGAGGCGCCGGCGGCGCGGGGCAGGCCGGCTTCGACGGCGGCGACCTGGGAACCGGCGGGGGAGGAGCAGGAGCGGCCGCCAAAGGCGGCGGGGGCGGCGCTTACGGCGCGGTCGGCGGCGCCGGCGCGGGCAGCGGGGGGGGGACAGGCGGCGCGCTCTACGGCTCGACCGGTTCTTATACGACGCCGCTCTCCGCCGACGACATCTTCGCCGGCTCAGGCGGAGGCGGCGGAGGCGGCGGTACCAGCGCCACGGGCGGCCCCGGCGCTTCTGGAGGCGCCGCGATCTACATCGAGGCCGCCTCGGCCACCGTGAGCGGTGCGGTCCTCCTGCAGGGCGCGACGGCCGCGGCCGTCACGAACGCCTCCGGCACGGACCCTGGCGGCGGCGGCGGCGGATCCGGCGGCGGCCTGCTCCTACGCGTGACCGGCGACTTGACGATGAACGGCGCGACGCTCAATGCGGCGGGCGGCGCGGGCGGCAACGTCAGCGACAATCTATTCAACACGGAAGAGCCGGGCGGAGGCGGGGCGGGCGGCCGGATCAAGCTCTTCGCCCGCACGTCGTCTCTCACGTCCGTCTCGATCTCGACGGCCGGCGGGGCGCCCGGAGGCAACGGGGGGATCGGCGGCGGCGTCGACGCTACGAACCCGGCCGTCGCTGGCGCCGCCGGCACGATCAGCTACGGCGTGATCGCCTCCTCGCCGGCGGCCTTCGCCGCGCAGACGGTCTACGTCACGTCGATCGCCTGGAACTGGAGCGCGGTGTCCAGCTTCGGCGACGCCCTGCCGGCCTCAGACAACGCCTATCATCTCTACGCGGCGACGACGACGTCGCCGCGCGGGACCCCGGAGCTCAGCGTCGCGGCGTCGTCCGCGGCGGCGACGACGACGGCCCTGACGCCGAACACGACCTACGACCTGGTCGTCACCGCCTACACCGACTGGGGCGACGGCCTGCCCTCGAACGCGGTCTCGACGCACACGCTGGCCTCCCCGCCGGCGCTCTCGTCCTTCACCGCGGCCTCCGCCTCCGGGCTGACCTTGTCCTGGGACTCGGGCGCGCCGGCCAACCCGTCCTACACGCGCTACGAGATCCAGCTGGCCCTCGACGGCGGCTTCTCCACGGGCCTGCTCGACGGCTACGCGACGGGGACCTCGTCGGCGCCGGCCGGCCTTTCCGCGAACACGACCTACTACCTGCGCGTGCGCGCGGTGAACATCGACGGCGTCGCGACCGCCTACACGGCGGCGGCCGCGACGGCGACGCTGGCCGACGTCCCGGCCTCGCCGTCCGTCGGGGCGGTCTACGTGACCAGCGCCGCCTTCTCCTGGACGGGCGGAGGCAACCCCGCGGGGACCGAGTTCGAGGCGCAGGTCTCCTCGGACAACTTCTTCTCGCTGGCCGGGACCTCGACGACCCTGCAGACCTCGGCGACGTTCTTCAGCCTGACGCCCGGCCAGCGCTACTACCTGCGCGCGCGCGCGCTCAACCGCGAGGGGACGCCGACCGCCTGGACGACGGCCGTCTCGACGACGGCCGGCACGCTGAGCGACACGACGCCGCCGAGCACGCCGGGAGTGCCGGTCTCCGACCGCCAGTTCTCCTACGACGGCACGGTCCGCTTCGCGTGGAGCGCCGCGTCGAGCTCGGTCGGAATCCTCTCCTACCGCCTCGTGGTCGGGACCTTCCCCGGCGGCAACGACTTCCTGGACCAGAGCGGCGTGACGACGACGAGCTACACCGTGACGGGACTGAGCTCCGGGCGCACGTACTACGCGTCGGTCAGCGCCTACAGCAACGCCGGCGTTTACGGCGCCTTCTCGGCGGCCAGCGACGGCGTGCCGGTCTTCGTCGCCGCCTCGACTCCGGCGATCCCCAAGCCCTACGCCTGGCCGAACCCGTTCGACCCGTCGCACGGCCCGGTCCAGATCGGCTTCTACCTGGAGGCGCCCGCGGGCGTCACGCTCAAGGTCTACTCCCTGCAGGGGAGCCTGCTGAGGAGCGAAGACTTCAGCTACTCCTCCGCCGGCAACCAGATCGCCTCCTGGGACGGCAACGGCTCGGCGGGCCGCGTCGCGCCCGGCGGCTACATCGTCGTCGTCGAGCGGCATTACGGCGGGCGCACGGACTCCTCGCGCGTCAAGGTGGCGGTGCTCTACTGATGAACCCCCTGCGCTCCGTCGCCGCGAAGCTGTCGCTCCTGACGAGCCTGTTCGTGCTCGGCGTGATCGCGTTGATGTCGCGGGGCGTCCTCGCGCAGATCGAGCGCGGCCTGGTCGGGCAGATGCAGGTGCGCGCGCAGTTCTTCGCGCGCTCCGCGCGCGAGGCGCTGTTCCCGAAGCTGGACCCGTTCTCGCTGAACTTCCACGTCCAGGAGGCGGTCAAGGAGAAGGCGGTCACCTACGCCGCCGTCGTCGGGCCCGACGGCACGGTCCTGTCGCACTCGGATCCCCGCCTGATCGGGGAGAAGCCGGACGACCCGCTCTCCGTGCGCGCGCGCGCGGCGAAGGACGTCCTGCTCCAGCGGCGGACGCTGGCGGACGGCGCCGTCGCCTACGAGATCGACGTCCCGCTGACGGTCGGCAGCCACCGCCTCGGGACCGCGCGCCTCGGCTTCGACCAGTCCTCGATCCGGGAGGCGCTGGCCGCGCAGAAGCGGCGCCTGGTGGAGCTGGCGGCGCTGGCGACGGCGGCCGCCGTCCTGGGCACGATCCTGATCGTCGGCTGGATCACGCGCCCCCTGCCGCGGCTGGCCGCGGCCGCGCGCGAGATCGGGCGCGGGCGCTTCGACGTCCGCGTCGACTGGCGCAGCGACGACGAGATCGGGCGCCTGGCGCGCGCGTTCAACGACATGGCCTCGGCCAACGCCGTCCTCTTCGCGGCGATCCGCCAGGAGAAGGAGAAGCTCGCGACGATCTTCGAGGAGACGCGCGAGGGCATGATCTGGATCGACCCGGCCGGACGGCTCCTGCTGATCAACCGCTCGGCCAAAACGCTGCTCGGCGCCGGAGAGAAGGAGCCCGCGGACCTGGCCGCGGCGCTGGCCGGATTCCAGGCCAAGCCCGCGCCGGGCGAGCTCCTCGCCGGCGCGGCGCGGATCACCCCGCTCGAGTTCAGCCGCAAGGAGCCCAAGCTCCTGATCCTGTCGGGCGTCGCCGACCGCCTCGGCACGCCCGAGGAGCCGGCGGGGCTCCTGCTGGTCTTCCACGACGCGACGGTCGAGAAGCGCGGCGAGACTCTCGCGCGCAGCTTCCTGGCGATCGTCTCGCACAAGCTGCGCACGCCGCTGGCCGTCGCGCTCGGCTATCTGGAGATCCTGCAGGCGGAGGGAGACCGCCTCGACGAGGCGCAGAAGGCCGCGCTCGACAAGATCCGCCGCGAGGACGAGCACCTGCAGTCCCTCGTCGAGAAGCTGATCGCCTTCGCGACCGTGCAGAGCCCCGAGGGGATCGTGCTCGACAAGGTTCCGACGCGGATCGTCGAGGTCATCGACGAGGCCGTGCGCGGCGTCCCGGCGCTCTCCGGCCCCGGCGTCGCGCTGACCTGGCGCCGCGAGGCCGCGGCGGCCCTCCCCGAGCTCCCGGCCGACCGCGCGCTCGTCCGCGCGTCCGTCGCGAACCTGCTGGAGAACGCGGTCAAGTTCAACCGCGGGCAGCGCAAGGAGGTCGAGGTCTCCGTCTCGGCCGAGGGCGGCGGCGTGCGGGTGTCGGTGCGCGACAACGGTCCCGGGATCCCGAGCGAGGAGCGGCCGAAGCTCTTCCGCAAGTTCTACCAGATCGACGACGACTTCACCGGGCAGGTGCCCGGCTTCGGCCTGGGGCTGGCCTTCGTGCGCAACGTGGCCGAGGCGCACGGAGGCGCGGCGGGCGTGCGCCCGGCGGAGGGGGGCGGCAGCGAGTTCTGGCTCGTCCTGCCCGGCGCGGCGCCCGGACCGAAAGAAGCCCCGGCCGGCGGAGCCGGCCGGGGCTGATCGCCTCGCGGAACGGGTCTTAGGCCGCGGCCGCGAAGTACTCCTTCGACTTGACCGGGTCGGGCTTCATCGTCTTCTTGCCCTGGTTCCAGTTCGCCGGGCAGACCTCGCCGGTCTTGGCGACCTGCTGGAACGCCGCGATCACGCGCAGGGTCTCGTCGACCGAGCGGCCGACTCCCAGGTCGTGCACGACCGAGTAGGCGACCTTGCCCTTCGGGTCGATCAGGAAGAGGCCGCGCAGGGCGACCGCGTCGTTGACCAGCACGCCGTAGGAGCGCGCGATGTTCTTCGTGATGTCGGCGAGCAGCGGATACTTGATCTCGCCGAGGCCCCCGTCCTTGCGCGCGGTGTTCGCCCACGCGAGGTGCGAGAACTTGCTGTCCACCGAGCAGCCGAGGATCTCGACGCCCAGCTTCTTGAACTCCTCGTGCCGGTCGGAGAACGCGGTGATCTCCGTCGGGCAGACGAACGTGAAGTCGAGCGGGTAGAAGAACAGCACGACCCACTTGCCCTTGTAGTCCGCCAGCTGGATCTCCTTGAACGTCTTGCCGACCAGAGCCTCGGCCTTGAAGTCCGGGGCGTCCTTCTGAACGAGCGTCTCAGCCATGATTGCCTCCTGTGTTATTCCTTCGTCGAACGTCCGGCTTTGCGCGCGCACGACGCGCAGAGGCCGCGAAAGTGGACCGAATGCCCGGAGACCCGGAAGCCCGGGGCCCGCGGCGCGGGCAGGGCGTCTAGGCGCGGATCGAAGAGGTCCTCGATCCGGCCGCAGCCGTCGCAGACGGCGTGGTGGTGCGTGCCGATGATCGCGTCGTAGCGCGCCTGCGCCGACGGCGAGTCCACGCGCGAGACGACTCCCATCTCGTGCAGGGTCTGCAGGGTCTTGTAGACCGTCGCCAGCGACAGGCTCGGATAGTCCCGGCGCAGGGACTCGTGCAGGGACTCGGCGCTCGGATGGTCGCGGCGCCCCGACAGCTCCTCGTAGACGGCGAGGCGCTGATGGGTCAGCGGGACC
>JAGWRY010000213.1 GCA_028869495.1 Elusimicrobiota bacterium
CGAGGAAGCCCTTGATGCGGCCGCCGGCTTCCGTCAGCGTCACGCCGTACTCGAAGCGCGTGTCGATGGCCTTGATGGCCATCGTGGCGATCGACTTGTGGCGCTTGTGGAACTCGTACATCTCGGTGAGGTCGATGTCGGACAGGCCGTCGCCGGACATCACGAAGAACGGGCCGTCCTTCAGGAAGTCGGCGACCTTCTTGATCTTGATCGAGCCGGCGGTGCCCATCAGCTTGGGCTCCGGCGAGTACTGGAGCTTCAGGCTCCAGCGCGAGCCGTCGCCGCAGTAGCCGCGGACCTGCTCGGGCAGGGCGTGGAGGTTGACCATCACCTCCTGGACGCCGTGCTTGAGCAGGTTGTCGAGCACGTGGTGGATCACCGGCCGGTTGACGACCGGCACCATCGGCTTCGGGGTCTCGTAGGTCAGCGGACGCAGGCGCGTCCCCGCGCCGGCGGCCAGCAGCATCGCCTTCTTCGGTCCGGTCAGGCCCATCAGTGCGCCCCCAGGCTCGGCGCGACCCACTTCTTGGCGAGCTCGAGCAGGGCGTCGGTCCTGTCGGGCTTGTCGCTCTCCGCGTAGACCCGCATCAGCGGCTCGGTGCCGGACGGGCGCATCAGGAGCCAGTGGCCGCCCTCGACGACGATCTTCAGGCCGTCCGTCTGGATCAGCTCCTTGATCGGGGCGTTCAGCAGCTTCTTGGGCAGCTTCTTGACCAGCTTCTGCGTCCAGACCGCCTTGTCGGCGACCGGCCGGTGGACGCGGTAGTCGATCCTCTTGTAGAACGAGGCGCCGTAGCGGGACTCGATCTCGCCCCAGAGCTGGGACGGGGTCTTGCCCGTCGTCGCGCACATCTCGAGGAACAGCAGAGCCGTCAGCAGGCCGTCACGCTCGGCGATGCCGCCCTTCCACGCGTAGCCGCCGGACTCCTCGCCGGCGATGACGGCCTCGCCCTGCGCGAGGCGCTCGGCGACGTGCTTGAAGCCGACCGGCAGCTGCTCGAACGGCAGGCCCTTCTCCGCGGCGATCCGCTCCGCGAGGTAGCCGAGCGAGACCGACTGCACGATCTTGCCGGAGAGCTTCTTCTTCTCGATCAGGTACAGGCACAGCATCGGGAAGACCTGGCACGGGGTCAGGTAGCGGCCGTGCTCATCGACCAGGCCGAAACGGTCCGCGTCGCCGTCGAGGGCCAGGCCGATGCCGGCCTTGTTCGCCTTGACCGCCTCCGACAGCGCGCCCAGGTAGCGCTCGATCGGCTCCGGGTGCACGCCTCCGAAGAGCGGGTCGTGCTCGGCGCGGATCTCGACGAGGCCCTTGACCGGCAGGAGCTCGCGCATCAGGCCGGACCCGGCGCCGTGCATGTAGTCGACGACGATCGGCTTCTTGAACCGGGACTTGATCTTCGCGAGGTCGACGCGGCCCTTCAGGTAGTTCAGGTACGGCTCGCGGAAGGACTTGACCTTGATCTCCGGGGAGCGGGTCGGCGCGGTGCGGTCGACCCAGCCCTCGACGCCGCGCGTGACGTCCTCGAGCGCGGCGCGGCCGTCGATCTTGATCTTGACGCCGTTGTAGGCCGGCGGGTTGTGGCTGGCGGTCACCATCACGCCGACGCCGCCGAGCCTCTTCGTCATCCAGCTGACGGCCGGGGTCGGCAGGCTCTCGGCCATCAGCATGGGCTTGAGCTGGTTGGCCTCGAGGACCTGGACGATCTCGCGCGCGAACGCGTCGGACTGGAAGCGCTTGTCGTAGCCGACGACCATCGGGCCCGAGAGCGGCGTCTTCTTGCGGCCGACCTTCACCTGCTCGTCCTTGATGTAGTCGGCGATCGCCTGAGCGACGCGGCGCACGTTCTCGAAGGTGAAGTCGCGCGCGATCGTGCCGCGCCAGCCGTCGGTGCCGAACTTGATCGGGTCCATCATCGTCGTCTTCCTCCGGTGCGTCCGTAGTCGTCCGACAGCCGCACGACGTCGTCGAGCTCGGTCGTGGAGACCTCGACGAGGGTCACCCGCCCGCGGCGGGCCTCGAAGCGGTGCACGGTCCGCGGCGGGACCGCGACGGCGGAGCCGGGGCCGAGCGAGCGCGTCGCGCGGCCGTAGCGCAGGGTCAGGCGGCCCTTCAGGACGTAGAGGCTCTCGTGCTTGCGGCGGTGGTACTGCAGGCTCAGGCGCTTGCCCTTCTCGATGACGAGGAGCTTGCCCGCGTATTTGCCGGGCGCGAGTGCGAAGATCAGCTCGTGCCCCCAGGGCTTGTCGACGCGGCGCGGCTTGAACAGGCCCTTCATAGCTGGCTGTAGTCCCCGACGCGCGAGCCGCCGGCCAGGGCCGTCCCGGGACCCAGGACCGCGTGCGTGCCGATCTTCGCCCGCGCGCCGACCACGCAGCGCTCGAGGCGCGCGCCGTCGCCGATCGCCGCGCCGTCGAGGACGACGCAGTCGGAGAGTTGGGCGCCGCGCCCGACGCGCACGCCGCGGCCCAGGCTGACCGCGCCCGAGAAGCGCGCGAACGGCGCGACCTTCGTCCCGGGCCCCGCCGCGACGCGGGCCCCGACGGCGCCCTTCAGCGGCCGGGCGCCGTCGCCGGGCTTGAACGGCGTGCGCCCCTCGAGGACGTCGAGGTGGACCTGCAGGTACTTCTCGACGGTCCCGATGTCGATCCAGTAGCCGGGGGCGACCCAGCCGCCGAGCTTGGCGCCGGCCGCCAGGCGCTCGGGGAAGAGCCCGCGCTCGAGCGAGTAGGTCTTGCCGGCCGGGATGTGGCCGAACACCGGGGGCTCGAAGAGGTAGGCGCCGGCGTTGATCGTGTTGCTCTCGACCTCGTCCCAGGACGGCTTCTCGAGGAAGCGCTTCACGTAGCCCTTCTCGTCGGTCAGGACCAGCCCGTACTGCGTCGGGTCCTTCACGCGCGAGAGCGCGATCGAGAGCTCGGCGCGCCGCGCGCGGTGGAAGCGCAGGAACTCGCGCAGGTCGAAGGCGTTGAGCACGTCCCCGTTGAGGATCAGGGCCGGGCCGTCGCGCAGGAGGGGCTCGGCGTTCTTGACCGCGCCGCCGGTCCCCAGCGGCATCGGCTCCGAGACGTAGCGCAGGCGCAGGCCGAGCCGGCGCCCGTCGCCGAAGGCGCGGCGGAAGGCGGTGGCCAGGTACGAGACGCAGAGCACCGCTTCGCGCACGCCGTGCGTTCGCAGGACCTGGAACTGGTACTCGAGGAACGGGCGGTTGAGGACCGGCAGGAGCGGTTTCGGGGACTCCAGGGTGAACGGCCTCAGCCGCGTGCCCTGGCCGCCGATCAGGATCGCGGCTTTCATGAGGGCCGGATTCTACAAAAATATACTAGGATGAACACGCTTTGACCAACGAGTTCGCCCCGCAGAGGGGCCCCTCGCGCAAGACCCTGGTTCTGAGCCTGCTGGGCCTCGCCGCCTTCCTGGCGGTCGAGGCCCTCCTCATGCGCCGCTTCGTGCGCGTGGACACGCGGCCGCCGTCCTGGGACCAGGCCGACCAGCTCGAGATCGCCCTCGACTACCGCCAGGCGCTCGGCGCCGGGCGCTGGAGCGACTTCTGGTACCTGGCCCCGAAGCCGGGGATGCCGCCGTTCCCGCCCGCCTACCAGCTGATGCTGCGCGGGGCCTACTCGTCGCCGGACCCGGCGCACGCGGCGCTCTGGGTCAACTGGTGGTATCTGTCGCTCTTGGCCGTCTCGATCTTCTTCATCGCCTGGCGCTTCCTGCCCGACTCGCGCGCGCTCGCGGCGACCCTCGCCTTCTGCGCGGCCCCGGTCGTCCAACGGCTGTACTCGACCCAGCTCGTCGACCTGCCGCTGGCCGCCCTGGTCGCGACCGCGTACTGGGCGCTCCTGGAGAGCGACGGCTTCTCGCGCTGGGGGCCGTCGCTGGCCTTCGCCGGGGTCTACGCGCTCGGGATGCTGCACAAGTGGAGCTTCTTCAGCTATCTCCTTCCCGCCTACGTGATCGCCGCGCGGGCCCTCGGCGACCGCCGCGCGCGGCCCAAGGTCCTGGCGGCGGCCGGGCTGTCCTTGGCGCTGTTCTCGCCGTGGTACTGGGCGCACCTGGCCCTCCTGCCCTCGCGGCTGGCGCAGGCCTCGTCCGACTTCGGCGTCCCGTTCTGGAAGGACGGGGCCTGGGCCGCGTACTTCTCGCAGTCCTGCGGGGCGCTGGGCCCGTTCCTGTGGGCGCTCGGCTTCATCGGCCTGCTGGCGCCGCAGTACGCGCGCCGCCGCGAGAACGCCTGGGTGATCGTCTACTGGATCGTCTTCTCGTACGTCTTCTGGACCATCGTCCCGAACCGGCAGATCCGCTTCCTGCTGCCGGCCCTGCCGCCGCTGGCCTTGGCCCTGGCCGCCAGCTTCCCGCGTCCCGTCGTCTGGGGCGTGGCCGCCGTCCAGCTCGTCGGCGCGGTCAACTTCTTCTTCGGCTGGATCGGGCCGCTCCGCGTCCCGGCGCCGTACGTCGCGATGGACTTCTTCGAGAACGCGCCGCCCGCCGCCGAGAACTGGCAGACCGAGCCGATCCTGCGCCGCATCGAGGCCGACCGCGACCCGACCCGCCCGATCACGAACGTGACCTTGGTCGGCAACGACGCGTACTTCAACGCGACGACCTTCCACTGGGCGCAGCGCTGGCTGGACCTGCCGCATTCGCGCATCCGCGGCGTCAACAAGCGCCTGTGCGAGCTCTCCGAGTTCGTCCTGCTCAAGGACGGCAAGCTCGGCCCGCCCAGCGTGATCGGCGGCCTCCAGGAGGCGGCCGATCAGATCAAGGACCCGAACGGCTGGTTCGCCTCCGCCTACCGCGAGGACGCGCGCTGGCCCCTTCCGGACGGCAGCACCGCGATCCTCTACCGCCAGCGCCGGCGCCGCCCGGACCCGATGCCCTCGGGCCGCGTCGCCTACAACTACTTCTCCATCGGCGGAGTCGAGATGAGCGGCCTGAAGCTGAGCCTGAAGGGCTGGGACCCGGCGCGGTCCGATTGGAGCGACGCGACCGCCTCCGTCGACCAGCTCTCGGACCGCGGGCTGGTCCTGCACGGCCTGAAGGCCGAGGCGAGCGGGCTTTCCTTCGTCCCGATCTACGAGGACGCTTCGAGGCGCCGCGGCCTGAGCGACGTGCGCCTGCTGCGCCTGGACAGCCTGAAGATCGACCATCTGGAGGTCGACCAGGACGACCTGAAGGCCTTCCTGTCGAAGCGCGTCCCCGGCCTGCGCGTCGACGCGGTGACCCTCGACGGCACGATCAAGGCCGTCGGCGACTGGCACGGCAAGCCCGTCTCCCTCGAGGCCGCCCTCGACCTCGACCGCGCCGCGCGGACCCTGCGCATCCGCATCGTGTCGGCCCGCTACATGGGCGCCGAGCTCCCGACGAGCCTGTTCCGCTCGATCAAGGAACTCACGGTCTCGCTCGCCCCGAACCCCGAGACGCCCTTCGCGATCGACCTGCCCGGCCTGACGATCGCGGGCGGCCGCCTGACGGTCCCTTAAGGGGCCCGGTCCAAGGACCCACTCCGCCGGGGCCGAAGGCCCCGTGCCGCGCCGACGGGCGGCGGCTATCCTTCCCCCATGGAGGTCCGAAGCCTGTTCGTCCCGCTCCTGCTCCTCGCGGTCCCGGCCGCGGCGGGGCCGGTCGCCGTCGAGGCGGGCGCGCCCGAGGCGCTCTCGGCGCCGGCCGCCGTCCCGGTCGGCGCCGCGCTCCCGCTCTCGGCG
>JAGWRY010000019.1 GCA_028869495.1 Elusimicrobiota bacterium
CCGCCGCCGCCGCCGTCCGACGCGTCCGCCGCGGCCGGGGCTTCGATCCGGGCCCAGAGCTCGTCGAACGGGACCTCGAGGAAGTCGCAGTAGGACTTCAGGAAGCCGCGCAGGTAGACGAGGGCCGGGAAGTCGTCGAAGCGGTCGTTCTCGAAGGCGTCGAGGTAGCGCTTCGGGATGCGCGTCTGCTGGGCGACGGCCTCCTGCGACAGCCCCTTCTTCTTGCGCGCGGCGAGCAGGACCGAGCCGATCTCGGCGCGGATGCCGGCGACGTGCTTCGTGGGGATGCGGCGCAGGGGATCGGGCTCGTTTTGGATCATCATCTCGTTATCGGCTCGGGGCCGTGAAGACGTCGGCTCCCGGCGGGGGCGTGAAATGGAAGGTCTCGGGCGGCAGGACCGGATTGAGGCGGACGGCGGAGAACTCGCTGCGGATGCTGGCATGGCCGACGCGCAGGGTCGATTCGGCCGGGAAGAAGTCCTTCGTGGACGCCTTCAGGGTCAGCCGGAAGTCCCCCCCGGGCCCGGCCTTGCCGGGCTTCGGGGTCAGCGCGACGACGAAGGTGCGGTAGCCGTCGGGGCCCGGCGCCGAGACGGTCGAGATCTCGGCCGCGTAGCGCTCGAGCAGGTCCGCCGAGCGACCGAAGTCGAGCAGACCCTTGGCCAGAGGCTCGCGCCGCCGCCAGTCCTCGAGGCGCGTCTTGATCGCCTGGCCGGTGGACGGGCGGTACACCCACAGCCAGGTCCCGTCGGAGACGACGGTCTGCGCCTCGGGCAGAGTGTGGGTCAGGCGCATCAGGTCGGGCTTCTGGAACAGGACCGCCCCGGCGACCTCCTGCGTCGTGTCGGAGCCGTCGAGGTTCACGAACTGGCGGAAGTCGGCCTTCAGCGTGACGATCTTGGCGTCGAGGGCCGCGAAGCGGCTCTTGACGAGGTCGAGGGTGACCGGAGCCGTGGACGCGGCCCAGACCGGCAGGGCGGTCCCGTCGGAGGCCGCCGCGGCCTTCTTCTCGGCGGCCTTCGCGTCGATCTTGCGCGCGGTCGCCTTCGCGCGGCGCGGGGCCTTGCGGCGCGGGCGCGCGGAGGCCGCGGCCGGCAGGAGCAGGAGGGCGGCGGCGAGCGCGGCGAGCCTCAATCCTTCCTCCCGATCGGGACCTGCGGGAAGTGCGTGCGCATGTAGGCCTCGATCTCGTCGAAATGGATCTCCCAGCGGTTGGAGCCCTCGGGCTTGTGGATGAACTCCTTGACCTCCAGGGCCGACAGGATGTTCGTCGCGCGCGCCGACGAGCCGAACTGGGACTTGAGCAGGTCCTGCGAGACGCGGCGGCGCTCGAGGACCAGTTTGAGGGCCTGCGAGAACTCCAGCGGCTCGACGCCGAACTGCGACAGGTCGGCGGCGGCCGAGCCCTTCGCGGCCATCGTCTCGAGCATCGGGTAGTCGGGCTTGCCCTGCGTCTTCAGGTACGAGACGACCTTGCGGATCTCGTCCTCGGAGACGAAGGCGCCCTGGCAGCGCTCCGGCTTCTGCGCGCCGCTCGACAGGTACAGCAGGTCGCCGCGCCCCTGCAGGCTCTCGGCGCCGACGCAGTCCAGGATGACCTTCGAGTCGACCTTCGAGATCACCTGCAGCGCGATGCGGCTCGGGAGGTTGGCCTTGATGACGCCGGTGATCACGTCCACCGACGGGCGCTGGGTCGCCAGCACCAGGTGGATGCCGACCGCGCGCGCCATCTGGGTCAGGCGCTGGATCGCGTCCTCGACGATGTCGCCGGCGATCAGCATCAGGTCGGCCAGCTCGTCGATGACGACGACGACGTGGAACTCGCGCGGCAGGCCCTTCTTGTCGGCCTCGGCGTTGTAGCCGTCGAGGTTGCGCACGCCGTGGAGCTGGAGCTTCTCGTAGCGCCTCTCCATCAGGCTGACGAGCGCCTTCAGCGCCTTGGCCGCGTCCTTCGGGTTCGTGACGACCGACACGCGCGCGGGGTCCGTCATCGGGTCGAACAGGTGCGGGATGCCCTCGTAGAAGGTCAGCTCGGTGCGCTTCGGGTCGATCAGCAGGAACTTGACCTCGTCGGGGCGCGCGCGGAACAGGATGGAGAGCACCATCGAGTGGATCAGCACCGACTTGCCGGAGCCGGTGGCGCCGGCGACCAGCACGTGCGGCATTTTCGCGATGTCGGCCGAGACCGGCTCGCCGCTCGACGACAGGCCCAGCGCGAAGGTCAACAGAGGCGCCGAGGGCGGGATCGCCTCGCTCTGCAGGATCTCGCGCAGGACGACCGAGGCCTGGCGCGGGTTCGGGATCTCGATGCCGACGGCGGCCTTGCCCGGGATCGGCGCGATGATGCGGATGCCCTTCGCGCGCATCGCGAGCGCGATGTCGTTCTCGAGCGCGACGATGCTGGAGACCTTGACGCCGGGGGCCGGCGTCACCTCGTAGCGCGTGATCACGGGTCCGGGGGCGTAGCCGGAGACGCGCGCGTCGATCTCGAAGCTCTTGAGCGTGCGCTCCAGGTCGGCGACCGCCTGCGCGATCTCGGCCTCGGTCGGCTTGCCGCGCCGGCGGTCGTCCGACGGGGCGTGCAGCAGGTCCGGCGACGGGAGGACGTAGTCCTTGTACGTCGAGGTCGGCGCGGGGGCCGACGGGCGCGCCTCGCCCGCGTCGGCCTTCTTCTTCGGCGCGGGCTTGTCCTCGATCAGTTTGGGGAGGGCGCCGTCGGCCGCCGGCTTGACCGCGCGCACGTCGACGGGCTTCGGAGCGGGCGCGGGCTCGGGCTTCGGCGCGGCGGCGTCGCGCGACTTCGTCTTGGCGGCCTCGGCCGGCGAGGGCGCCTTCGCCTTCAGCTCCTTGAGCTCGGCGCGCGCTTTCGTCCAGGCCGCGTAGTCCTCGGCGACGAGGCGCGCGAAGGCGGCGGCCAGCGCCGACCAGCGGATCTCGAAGCAGACCTGCAGGGCGAACAGGAAGGCCCCCAGCGCGATCAGGAAGGCGCCGACGCCGCCGAGGCCCGCGAAGAGCACGCGGAAGATCGCCGCGCCTAGCGCCCCGCCCGCGTCGCCTGGGGCGACGCCGGCCGCGCCGCCGATCTGCGCGATGAGGGAGGATCCCGCGGCCAGGCCGAAGAGCGAGGCCAGAGTCGTCACCAGCCAGCCCGTCTTCTTGCCGCGCAGGACGTGCTGGAGCAGGCCGTTGAACAGGAAGAGCGGCAGCAGGTAGGCCGCGTCGCCGCAGGCGCGGAACATCCCGGCCGCGACCGCCGCGCCGACGCGCCCGGAGCGGCCGGGGAAGACCAGCGCCCAGGACAGGTAGACCGCGCCGAGGAAGAACACCGTCCAGCGCAAGAACGACGGCAGAAGGTCCTTGCGTCCCTTCGCCTTCGTCCGGGCGGCGGAGCGGTAGCGGTTGGTCGGCATCAGAGAGCGATTATAGCGATTTTTGCACGGGTTATCCGACTCGGGACCGGCGAGTTTACTTAAGGAGATTTCGGATAAGGTTTCCCTTTAGTTCATCGTCGCGGAGTTCTTTCCAGCGACGGCGAATTCTCTTGACCTGGGGATCGCTGTCCTTAAGCAGGCTACGCCAGGCGGACAGGACGAAGCGATCGAAATGATCTTGGATTGGAATTTGCTCCCAGCAATTCTTGGCGTCTTGACCGCGGCCGAGATCGAAGTAGATGATCCCCAGCAAATCCAGCGCGACTTGGTTCTTGGGACTCTTGGCGAGCACGCGTCGGCAGCAAGACTCGGCGGCTGACAGTCGAGCCTGTCTGTAGAGGGCCAATCCCAGGCTCAGCCATCCACCGCAGCCGTCCGCGTCGAGTCTGACGGCGATGGCTGCGCACCTCGCCGATTCCGCGATCAGCCCGTGGTCGAGCAAGAGTTCGGCCAGCAATTGCCCGGCGTCCGAATCGAAGTCCGCTCGCCGCGAGGCGTTTCGGATGCATGAGACAGCGTCTCGCTTCCGGCCGAGGTTCAGATAGACGTCGGCGAGCTCAACTATGAGCTCGGAAGCGAATTCATCCGCAGCTTCTTTTGAGAGTTCTTCCAGAATATCCTTCGCGGAAGGGTAGAGTCCCAATTTGCCCAGCGTGACGGCTTCCAAAAACCGCAGAGTGCGGTTACCGGGGAATTGGCGAAGGCCCCGCCGAACAAAACTTAGCGCTTCTTCAAGCTGCGCCGAATCCACCAGGTCGGCTACCGCTGCCGCGAACTCATCGCTGTCTCTGATCATGATCTATTCGCCGCCAGGGATTCGGGCGAGTTGCGATGCGGGCATCGCGTCATTGGCGCAATCATGCTCCTCCGTCGGAGGAAATTGCAGTTCATGCAGAGGAGCTGAAACTTGCTCGCAGCTATTCGATTGCCGAGCGCATCTAGATAGCATTGCGTAAGCGTCTTTGCACTCCGATGTCGATATCCCCATCCACCGACATGCTCAAGGGTCAGGGCCAAAGGTGAATCCTCGCCACAGCATTCGCATTGGCCTCCGCGTGAAGCGATGAAGCGTTGCCGGAGTGTGCTTACTCCGCGTCGTTTGGGGCACGATCTTGAGCAGTTATAGCAGTGGACATGGACATCGCGTCTCCGCTCGCCATATGCATGCAAATATTGATAAATGCGGGCGTGGTGTCGGTGTCTTAGGGGCGCCCCCCGGCGATTTTCTGCAATCGCGAGGAAATGGATGTTGAGCTCTCCACAGTGCACGCATTTGCCGCCGAATTGTTTGATCGCGGTCCAGCGCCAATGCATGAGATATTTCTTCAGCCCGCTTGGAGGAAGGTCCAATTGGACAAATTCCGAAGAAATGCGGCAGAGCTCGCCGCCGCAGGCGCGGCATCGCGCGGGAGCCAGAACGCGCGCATCTGGCGAATGCTTGACTTGCCGCTTTTCTCCGCAGGCGGCGCAGCGATATCGTGAAAGCCAATACGAGCTTGGAGCCGCGATCCGACAGCAATCAACCGAGCTCGACATCTCGAACTTGGTGGAAGTGGCCTTTAGGCGCCGCGCTTCTGGAGTCAGAGCTCATCGAATTCCTCAATGGACAGCTGTGCCTGCTTGATCAGCTTGCGCAGGAGGCCGACGCCGAGCTCCTTGTGCTGGGGGATCGACAGCGTGTAGAGATAGTCGGGCTTGATCATCATGACGTGTGAGCCGGCCTGTCTCGCGACCGTCCAGCCCGCCTTCTTGAGCTTGCGGACTGCGTCCGCGCCGGAGCAGAGGCGCGGGCGCGGGCTCACACGGAGACCTGGTGGGACTTCCTGCCGCGGCCGCGGACCTTGGCGTCCATCACGGCGAGCCAGCCGGCGACGGCCTCCTTGACGTTGGCCTCGGCCTCCTTCTCGGTGCGGCCCTGGCTGACGCAGCCCGGCAGGGCGGGGACTTCGGCGACGAACCAGCCGGACTCGTCCTTTTCGATGACGACGCGCAGTTTCATTCGGGTTCCCTCCCCCGAAGTTTAACAGACGCCGCCGGCGGGCGCAATGGCGGGAAGTCTAGCGCCGGACGACGACGAGGTCCTGGCCGGCCTTGACCGGCTTGCCGTTGTCGAGCAGGAAGCGCTCGACGGTGCACGGGAACTCGGCCTTGATCTCGTTGAAGACCTTCATGGCCTCGATCATGCACAGGACCTGGCCGGCCTTGACCGAGTCGCCCTCCTTGCAGAAGGGCGGGCTCGACGGCGACGGGGCGCGGTAGAAGATGCCCATCATCGGCGACTTGACGGTCGGGCCGGCGGGAGCCGCGGGCGCGGCGTGCGACGGCGCCGCCCCCGGGTGCGCCGCCTCCGGCGCGGCGGAGGGAGCCAGAGCTCCCCCCACCGCGACCGGGACGGGGACCGCGACCTGCGTCGTCGCGGGCCTGCGGCGCACGAGCTTGATCTGCGCGCCGCTTTCGGCGATCTCGACGGAGTCGAGACCGTTCTTGGTCATGAAGTCGTAGACGGCCTTGAGCGTCTCGAGCGGACCGGCCGCTCCGTTCCCGTTCTTCGGCGTCTCCGTCTTCTTGGCCATGGGGATCCTTTCTCGGCTGGGATTAATGCCGTCCGCCGCCGCCGCCGCCGGTCC
>JAGWRY010000020.1 GCA_028869495.1 Elusimicrobiota bacterium
CCCGGCTCTTTGCGAACGAGTCGTTCCCACCATCTCACGAGTTCGCTTTCCTGGCGGATTTTTGAGCGGCGGGGCGAGCAAGGCAAAATAAAAAAGCGCTGATGTTATCAGCGCTTTCATCGTGCGGGACTTCGGATTCGGTTCCGGCGGTTATGAGCCTTGCGAGCTACCGGGCTGCTCTACCCCGCAAAAGGAGTGTAGCACAACCGGGGGGAGAAAGCAAGGCGATCCGCGGCGCGGCTAGAACTTGAGGAACAGCTTCTTCTTGTGGAGGACGCTCATGCCCGCCAGGCAGACGAGCAGGTAGGCGACGGCGTAGGCCAGCGAGGCGTTCATCGGCGACAGCCACGAGGCGAAAAAGCGGGCGTTGATCCAGCGCTCGAGGCTGAGGCCGCCGGCCCAGGACGGGTGCAGGAACTGCTGGACGCCGTAGAAGAGACCGGACAGAAAATACGAGAGGAGCGGGTTGCGGCCGAAGACCTCGAAGGGGCGGCCCCAGGCCGAGACCTCGCGGATCTCGATCGCCCAGTAGCAGGCGGACAGGCCCATCAGGGCCAGGCCGCCGGCGAAGAGGGCGTACGAGCTCGTCCAGATGTGCTTGTTCATCGGCAGCCAGCGGCTCCACAGCAGGCCGCCAGCCACGGCCAGAGCGCCCGCCGCCGCCATGCGCCTGGCCTTCTGGACGTGGGTGCGGCCGCGCGAGATCAGCCAATGCCCGGCCAGCACGCCCAGCAGGGCGTCGGCCAGGGCGGGGAGCGTGCTCAGGATCCCCTCGGGGTCGCAGAAGGCGCCGTACCACATGTGCGGGCCGAGCAAAGTCCGGTCCACGTAGCAGGAGAGGCAGCCTTGCGGGGTCAGGACTCCGGCGCCGTAGCCCGGGACGGGCACGCGCGTGAGAAGGAGCCAGTAGCCGACGAGCAGGAGGGCGCACAGCGCGGCCTGAAGGGCCGGTCCGGTGCTCAGGTAGATGATCGCGCAGAAGAAGTAGCAGACGGCGATGCGCTGGAGGACGCCGGGCCAGCGCAGGCCGGCCGCGGGCGGGTTGAAGATGAAGAAGGAGATCAGCAGGCCGAAGGCGAAGATGACGGCGGTGCGGCGGACGATCTGGAAGGAGAGGAGGGGCAGGCTCTCGCCGCGGGCGACGCGCCGGGACAGGGAGAGGACCAGCGAGGCGCCCATGATGACCAGGAAGCTGGGAAAGACCAGGTCGGCCAGCGTCCAGCCGTTCCAGACGGCGTGGCGCAGGAGGGGGTGGACGACGGCGCTGCCGGCGCAGTCGACCAGGATCATCCCCGCGATCGTGATGCCGCGAAAGACGTCCAGCGAGAGCAGGCGCCGCGAGGCGCCCCGGGAAGTCATGGCGTGCCTCTCCCGTAAGGATCGCCCCGCCGGGGAGCGATTTCAAGGCCCAGGCGGTCAGCGGGTCAGACGTCGAGGTCGAGGATGTCGCCGCCGAGCGCGCCGCCGCTGAGGTCCTCGGTCTTCGGCGGCTTCGGGGCCGGCGCGGGCGCGGGGGGCGGCGCGGCGGGAGGCGGCGCGCCAAGGAGCTCGGCGATCAGGGACTGGAGCTTCGCGACGTCGATCGGCTTGGGCAGGACGCGGACCTTCGGGTCCTTCGGGATCGCGGCCTCCAGGTCGTGCGGGGCCATGCCGGAGACGAAGATGATCGGGGTCTTCTCGGTGAAGACGTTGCCGCGCAGGCGCTCGAGGGTCTTCGCGCCGTCGCCGGCCGGCATCTGGAAGTCGAGAGTGATCAGGTCCGGCTTCTCGCGCGCGGCGGCCGCGGCGGCGGAGTAGGCGTCCATCGCGGCGACGACCTGGTGGCCGGACTCCGCCAGGCGCAGGCGCAGGAGATCCACGATCGCGGCGTCGTCGTCGATGACCAGGATCTTGGCCATATCGGAATTGTAAGCCCTGAACGCCGCGGCGTCCAGTCCCCGCCGGCGGGGGCGGCCGTCAGCTCGCGGCGAACTCGGCCGAGAACTCGCAGCGCGCGACGCACCCGCAGAGGTCGGGGCCGCCGCCGTAGAGCGGCTCGCCGCAGGAGGCCTCGACCTGGCCGGACTCCTCGCGCCGCTCGAGCGCCTCGGAGACGAAATCGGAGAAGTCGAAGTTCCCGGAGCCGCAGCGGCCGGGGCAGTCGATGTCGATCTGGAACGGATCGTCGGCGCCGAGCGACACCTCGCGCTCGTCGAGGACGACGCCCTGCGGGGAGACGATCGAGAGGCGCACGCTCAGGGCGCGCGCGCCGGGGAAGCGGGACGACAGGGTTCCCGCCGCGCGGGTCTCGGCTTCGGCCTGGCGGCCGCGGAGGACCTTCTCGTCGTTCTTGCTGGGGCCGACCTTGCGGCGCTTCTTGCGGTAGAATCCGGGCATCACGACCTCCTGCGTGGGATCGCCGGGCGGCGGGAGCCGCGCGGGCGACCCAGTGTAGCAATTTCGCGCGCGGACGCCAGCGGCTAGGCGGCCTTCAGCGTCAATGCGACGGTCGTGCCCTTGCCGATGCCGGGGCTGGCGATCGAGACGTCGCCGCCGTGCTTGGTCATGATCCAGCGCGCGACGTTGAGGCCGAGACCCGTCCCGCCGCTGGCCGCGCGCCCGGTCGCGAACGGCTGGAACAGCCGCGCGAGGACCGCGGGCTCGATGCCGACGCCGTTGTCGGAGAGCGTCACGCGCACCGCGCGCCCCGCGCGCTCGGCGCGCAGGTCGAGGCGCCCGCCGAAGGGCAGGGCGTCGAGCGCGTTCATCAGCAGGATCGTCACGACCTGGTGCAGGTGGCGCGGGCTGGCCAGGACCTCGAGGTCCGCGGGGACGTCGAGCGAGGTCTCGACGCCGCGCTCGTCGAAGCGGATCTTCAGCGGTTCGAGCGCGCCCTCCAGCAGCGGCGCCAGCGCGACGGGCTTGAGGTCGAGCTGGGCGGGCTTCGCGAAGTCGAGGATGTCGGAGAGGATCTCGACGGCGCGGTCGGCCTCGCGCGCGGCCGACCGGAGCTGTTCGCGCGGGTCGCCGCCCTGGTCGAGCACGCGCTGGGCGTGCTCGACGGCGAGGATCACCGTGTTCAGCGGCGTGCGCACCTCGTGGACGACGCCGGACATCATCTGCCCGACCGTCGACAGGCGCTGGAGCCAGGCCAGGCGCTCCTCGTCGGGCACGCCGGAGTCCGGGGGCGCGGCGCGGCGCTCGCGCAGGGCCAGGCCGGCGGCCAGGCCGGCCGCCGCCCCGGTCGCCAGAGCGAGGAGAAGCTTTGACTCCATCCGGCATTTATATAAAATCCGCGTATGGCGACGAAGGTGCTTCTGATCGAGGACGACGCGTCGTTCCGCAAGGCGGTCTCGGACGTGCTCTCGCTCGAGGGCTTCGAGGTCGCGCAGGCTCCGTCGGGCAAGGCCGGGATCCTCGCCGCTCAGGAGGAGATGCCGGACCTGGTGCTGCTCGACCTGATCATGCCGGGCATGAAGGGGCTCGAGGTCTGCCAGATCCTCAAGCAGGACGCGCAGACCGCGCGCATCCCAATCATCATCCTGACCGGCAACGACAAGGACGGCCAGGACATCGCCTGCCTCGACATGGGCGCCGACGACTACCTGACCAAGCCGGTCAAGAGCGGGCGCCTGCTCGCCTACGTGCGCGCGCTCCTGCGCCGCACCGCCGGCGAGCGGCGCGAGGCCCCGCCCGCGCGCCTCGAGGTCGGTCCGCTCGGCCTCGACTATTCGCGCAAGCTCGTGACCCTCGGCGGCAAGGAGTACCCGCACCTGACGCCGAAGGAGTTCGAGCTGATGTACTTCCTGGCCGGGCGCACGCCGAACCCGACCGACCGCGCCGGCATCTACCGCGAGGTCTGGGGCGTCGAGCCGCCGTCGGAGGGAGCGCTGAAGACCGTCGAGGTCCACGTGCGCCGCGTGCGCCTGAAGCTCGGCTGGAAGTCCGACCAGTGGCTGGTCAGCGTCTCGGGCCGCGGCTACGCGCTGATCCCGCCGCGGAAATGAGCGGGGAAGAGCGCCCGCCGCACGCGGTCCTCGTCCGCTCGCCCGAGAAGTTCTCCGCGCCGAAGGTCGCCGGCGTCCTGGCCAAGCGCGCGAAGGCCCCGGCGCTCGACTTCATCCCGGCCGCGCGCCGCGCGTGGGGGATCGCCGCCGAGTCCCTGCCCGCGGCCGAGGCCGAGGCCCTGGCCGCCGAGCTCGGCGCGGCCGGGCAGGAGTCCGTCGCGGTCCCGGCGAGCCTGCTCGAGAGCCCGCCCCCGCCCGAGGGGGTCCAGAAGGCGGAGCTCTCCGGCGACGGCTTCGACGTCGTCTCCGGCCGCGGGAACGTCCCGGCCGCGCGCCTGTCCTGGACGCGCCTGTCCGTCCTGTGCGCGGCCGCCGTCGAGGTCCGCGCGACGACGACGGTGACCGAGGTCAAGACGCCGGAGCTCGGCGAGCAGGTCGCGCGGCTCGGCCTCTCGCTGGCGATGGGCATGCCGATGCTGAAGAAGAGCGAGGAGGTCAAGCGCACGGTCGAGACCCGCGACCGGCGGCTCGTCTGCGACCTGCTCTTCCGCGACCCGGCGCGCCTCCTGCGCCTCGAGGCCCACGACCTCGACTACTCCCTGCTCGGCGCCAAGAAGGGCTACGGGGCCGAGCAGAACTTCTGCCTGCTGCTGGCGGAACTGTCCGCGCGCGCGCCGCGCGCCCTGCACGGACGCGGCGCGCGGGCCCTGCTCGGCCATCGCCCGGTCGCCGAGGCCCGCTACGAGTCCCTCGACGACCTGGCCCGCGAGGAGCGCTGGCTGGCGGCGCTCGCCTCCCTGGGCGCCGCGCTCTAGCCCGGTCGGGGCACGAGTGTTGCTGGAAGATCGGCGGAGGCTCCCATGCTGAGATTCCCGCCGCGCCGCATCCTGGCCGCCGTGGACGGGTCCGAGGTCTCCGTGCGCGCCTGGAAGGCGGCGCGGGACGTCGCGGCGCGCTTCGGCGCGGTCCTCGACGCGGTCTGGTTCGAGCCGCCGCCCGCGCAGGACCTGTCGGTCTACGACGCGCCGCTCCTGCCCGATCCGGGCTGGGCGCGCGCGGCCGAAGCCGCCCTGCGCCGCCGCCTGGGACCGGACGCGCGGCTGCACTC
>JAGWRY010000214.1 GCA_028869495.1 Elusimicrobiota bacterium
ATGGTCAACCTCCACGCCCTGCCCGAGCAGGTCCGCGGCTACTGCGGCGACGGCTCGCGCTGGAGCCTGAAGCTCCAGTACTCGCTGGAGTCCAAGCTGATGGGCACCGCGGGCTCGATCAAGATCAGGAAGGTCGAGGAGTTCCTGAGGGACGGCCCGTTCTTCGTGATGTCCGGCGACGGCCTCTCGGACATCGATCTGAGCGCGATGTACGCGTTCCACAAGCGCCGCGGCGCGTTCGCGACGATGGCGGTCAAGGCCGTCCACTCCCGCTTCGAGTACGGCGTGACGATGACGGACGGCGCCCAGCGCATCAAGGGCTTCCTCGAGAAGCCGTCGTGGGGCGACGTGTTCTCCAACAAGGTCAACACCGGCATCTATCTGTTCGAGCCCGAGGTCCTGCGCCTGATCCCAAGCGGCCGCCCGTACGACTTCGGCCACGAGCTGTGGCCGAAGCTGCTGAAGATGAAGAAGCCGCTCTACGCCTACGAGACCGACGCCTACTGGTGCGACGTCGGCAACCTTGCCGAGTACCGCCGCTGCCAGATCGACACCCTCGACCGCCGGGCGCAGGTCAACATCCCGGGCGTCGAGGTCCGCAAGGGCGTCTGGGTCGAGGCCGGCGCCGCGATCGACCGCAAGGCCCGCCTGCAGGCCCCGGTCCTGATCGGCAAGGGCGCCCGCATCGCCGCGGGCGCGACGGTCGGCCCGTACTCGGTGATCGGCGACCGCGCGCGCATCGGCGCCGGGGCCGTCCTCGACCGCTGCATCCTATTCGACAACGTGACCGTCGGCGACGGCGTGCGCCTGACCAACTGCATCATCGGCTCGGGCGGCAACGTGCGCGAGAACATCTCGGTCTTCGAGGCCGCGGTCCTCAACGTCAGCCGGCACCAGTAAGGCCGGGCCCGGGCCCGCGGCGGCCGGGGTTCCCCTCCGACGGGAAATTAGTATAATCCTCGGACCGCCGCGGCGGACACCGCCGGAGACCGGCGACGAGAGGATCACAAGGACATGCGCAAGGGCAAGTACTTCTTCAACTCCGAGTCGGTGACCGAGGGCCATCCCGACAAGGTCTGCGACCAGATCTCCGACGCGGTGCTCGACGCCGTGCTCGCGCAGGACCCGACCGGCCGCGTCGCCTGCGAGACCTTCGTCGCCCGCGGGCTCGTCATCGTCGGCGGCGAGATCACGACGAAGGCGATGTTCGACGTCGACCAGCTGGTCCGCAAGGTCGTCAAGGAGATCGGCTACACCCGTCCCGAGTACGCGTTCGAGTCCGGCTCCTGCGCGGTCCTCAACGCGATCGGCCGCCAGTCTCCCGACATCGCGCAGGGCGTCGACACCGGCGGCGCCGGCGACCAGGGCATCATGTTCGGCTACGCGTGCCGCGAGACGCCGGAGCTGATGCCGCTGCCGATCGAGCTCGCCCACAAGCTGACGCGCCGGCTCGCCGAGGTCCGCCGCTCCGGGGAGCTCCCCTATCTCGGCCCCGACGGCAAGTCGCAGGTCTCGGTCGAGTATCTCGACGGCCGCGCGGTCCGCGTGGACACGGTCGTCCTCTCGACCCAGCACGGGCCGGAGATCCTCGACAAGTCCGGCGACCAGATCACCGAGAAGGCCCGCAAGGAGATCACCGAGGCGGTCATCCGCCCGGTGCTCGGCAAGCGCCTGATCGACGCCAAGACCCGCTTCCTGATCAACCCGACCGGCAAGTTCGTCGTCGGCGGCCCCGCCTCCGACACCGGACTCACCGGCCGCAAGATCATCGTCGACACCTACGGCGGCCGCGCCCCGCACGGCGGCGGCGCGTTCTCCGGCAAGGACCCGACGAAGGTCGACCGCTCGGCCTGCTACATGTCGCGCTACATCGCCAAGAACGTCGTCGCCGCGGGCCTGGCCGAGGAGTGCACGGTCCAGCTCGCCTACGCGATCGGCGTCGCCGAACCCGTCGGCGTCTACTTCGACACGCACGGCACCGGGCACGCGGAGGAGGAGCGCATCGAGCACGCGGTGCGCCGCCTCTTCCCGATGACGCCGAAGGGCATCATCGAGACGCTGAAGCTGCGCCGCCCGATCTACCGCCCGACCGCCGCCTACGGCCACTTCGGCCGCGAGGAGAAGGGGTTCGAGTGGGAGAAGACGGACAAGGCGGACGCCCTGCGCGAGGAAGTCCTCGGCCGGGGCGCGAAGGCCCGCAAGGTCCTCGCCGCCGCCTGAAGCCGCTCCCGCCGCGAAAAGGGCCCCGTTCGAGAGAACGGGGCCCTTCCTTTCGCCCGACGAGCCTTTGTAAAATCCGGGCATGAACAAAACCGTCGCCGGCGCCGCCGAGGCCCTCTCGGGCGTCAAGAACGGCGCGACGATCATGATCGGGGGCTTCGGCGTCTGCGGGATCCCCGAGAACCTGCTCGCCGCGCTGAAGGAAAACGGAGCCAAGGACCTGACCTTGGTCTCCAACAACGCGGGCTTGGACGAGTTCGGCATCGGCACGCTGATCCGCAACGGGCAGGTCAAGAAGATGATCATGTCCTACGGCGGCGAGTGCAAGGCCTTCGAGGAGATGGCGCTGGACGGCCGCCTGCAGGTCGAGTGGAACCCGCAGGGCACCTTGGCCGAGCGCATCCGCGCCGGCGGCGCCGGCATCGCCGGCTTCTTTA
>JAGWRY010000215.1 GCA_028869495.1 Elusimicrobiota bacterium
CGCGGGTCGACGGCCGCGAGCTCGACGAGGACCTGGACCGCCTGCTGGCGCGAGGCCTGCGCGGCCTCGACGAGCGGGACCGGCGCGGCGATCGCGGCGCGCGCGAGGGCGTCGGCGTACTCGGCCAGCGCCTCGGCCTCGGGCAGCGCGCGCAGGCGCTCGAGGTCGAGCACGATCTCGGGACTGCCGCCGCCGCGGACGTCGACGGCGAAGGGCAGGCCCGACGCGTGGGCCTCGACGCGCGGGACGTCCGCGTCCGAGACGAGCAGGCGCCGCGCGGCCGCGCTCGCCGACAGCGCCGCCTCGAGGCGGACGGACTCCGGCGGCGCCGGCTCGGCGGCCCGCGCCGGCGCGGCGAGCAGGAGGGCGAGGAGCGCGGCGCCCATCAGAACAGGAACTGCTTCAGGCAGTACACGCTGCCGCCGGACTTGATGAACTCGGACGTGTCCACCTCGCTGACGCCGAGGCCCAGCGCGAGCATCCGGTTGGCGACCGAGGTCGCCCCCTTCTGCAGGATCGCGGTGCGCGCGCCGACGACGACCGCGTTGCAGGCCATCTTCGAGACCGCCTCCGGCTCCCCCGCGGTGATCACGATCGGGAAGATCTTCAGGATCAGCTCGAGGCTCGCCGCGTCGAAGGCGGCCGGATGGATCAGCACCGCCTCGGAGTTGAGCGGGCAGAAGCAGGTGTCGAGGTGGTAGAAGCGCGCGTTGACCAGCTTGAGCAGGATCACCGGCGCGTGGAACGCGCGCGCGACCTGCGCGAAGACCCCCGCGTCGGAGCGGAAGCCGTAGCCGCCCCAGATCAGGCGCTTGCCCGGGTGCCAGACCGCGTCGCCGGAGCCCTCGAAGGTCTCGTGCCCGACCCCCTTCAGCTTGACGACGCGGTAGCCGTGCTCCTCGTACCAGCGCTCGAAGGACGCGACCTCGCGGCGGCGCGACGGGTGACGCATCGCCGACAGCAGCGCGACCTTCTCGCCGTCGGGACGCGTGCCGGCCAGAGACTGGTTCGCGCAGAAGACCATGTCCTCGAGGCCCGGCGCCGGCTCGATCAGCGAGACCGGACAGCCGGCCGCGTCGAAGGCCTCGCGCAGAGCCTCCCACTGGCGGCGCGCCTTCGCGCGGTCCACCGCGCCGACGTGGCCGGACATGAACGGGTTCTTGACGGCCAGGACCTGGTAGAAGTCCGGCGGGCAGAGCAGGACGCCCGACGGCGCCTCCATCGCCGGGCAGTTCTTCAGCGAGAAGCCCTGCAGCTCGTGGACCTGGCGGTAGATGCGGACGCTCATGAGAAGTTCTCCTCGACGAATCGGTCGGCGAAGGCCTCCGGCGCGAGCTCGAGCGGCGCGTCGGCCGCGTCGGCGCGGCGCGCGCGGACCCGCCCGCGCCCGAGCCTCTCCCAGCTCCACGCCTCCCGGATCTCGACGCCGAGCGGCTCCGTGCGGTGGACGACCGGGATCAGGACCAGCGGGCGGGCGCGCGCGACGCGGCCCGCGAGCAGGCGGAACAGACGCCGCCGGTGCGGCGTCTCGCGCGTCAGCGCGCTCTCGAGGTCGGCCAGCAGGGCCGCGCGCTCGACGTCCGGAATCCCCAGCGCCGTCAGGACGGCGGCCCCGGCGGCCGTCGCGGTCTCGCCCGGGAGCAGGCCCGCGGCCGCGGCCATCAGCCAGACGTCGACGACGCGCCAGGTCCCGGACGGGACGCGGACGAGGTCTTCGGCGAGGCGCTCGAAGCGCCGGAACGACTCGTCGCCCTCGAGCGCGCGCGCGACCGCGCGCGGGTCGCGCCGCCGCGGGCTGCGCCGCCGCGCCCCCCTCAGCCACTCGCGCGCGCCGTAGAGGACGCGGCTCGTCGCCGGCACGCCTCCGGCCAGGACCAGCCCGACCTCGCCGCCCGCGGCGAGGACGCGGAACAGGCGCGACGGCATCCGCGTCCACGACGCCTGCGGCGTCAGCTCCGGCCCCAGGTGTCCGCGCCCGAGCGCGAGGCGGTCGATGCCGATGTGATAGGTGCCCATGAAGCCGGCGTAGAAGCCCTCCTCGAAGATCGCGGTCGCGTCGAGCGCGAACGGGTCGGTCGCGGCGACGAGGCGCGGGCGGCACGGGCGGCCGCGGACCTCGCGCAGGGCCCGCGTCGCGTGGCGCACGAGCTCGAAGTTCAGGTGCGCGAGCGCGCCGAGGACCGGCGGGTGCGAGACCAGCGCCAGAAGGGCCGGCTCGCGGCCCGTCTCGGCCTTCAGGCGCTCGGCCAGCGCCCGCGCGCGGACGATCTCGGGCCGGGCCGCGTCGAACGGATACGTGCGCCCGCCGGCGAGCCGGCGGAAGGCCCGGTCGTGCAGTCCGACGATCCAGTCGCCGGGCAGGGCCTCGACGAGCTTGCCGACCGCGATCCCGGCCAGGCGGAACAGCGGCTCGACGAAGCGGCGCTGGGACTCGGTCTTGACCGGGAAGCTCGGCGCCCCGGACTTCTCCAGCTCGAGCTCGTAGGCGCGGGTGACGACGCGCAGGAGGTCTTGGGCCGTGCCGGTGCGGGGCGCGGGGTAGGCGTAAGGCACCGAGCGATTCTACATAAATAATTTTGTACCCTCTGGGCGTGCTCCCGGCCCTGCTTCTTCTCGCCGTTTCACCCGCCGCCGCGGCGGCGCCGGCGCCCGCCGCGAAGGGCTACGTCGTGCGCGTCGAGTCCGCGACCGTCTGGCTCGACCTGACCGCCGCCGACGGCGCCGCGGTCGGGAAACGCTTCGAGATTTATAAGGAGGGCCCGGAGCTGCGCCACCCGGTCACCCACGCCCTCCTCGGCCGCGCGAAGGAGGACGTCGCCGCGGGAACGATCACGGACGTCGAGGCCGAGTACTCGAGCGGACGCCTCGACGCGGGCGCCGC
>JAGWRY010000216.1 GCA_028869495.1 Elusimicrobiota bacterium
GTCCCGCGGGGCAGGGCGCCCGCGCGCAGGGCCGCCAGCGCCGCGCGGGGCCCGCAGCCCGCGGGGTCGCCGCAGGTGAAGGCGATGGTCCTACGGGGAGTCGGGGAGGTGACGCTCAATATCGGCGGCGTCGCGCAGCTTCTTGACGTAGGCGTCGAGGTTCTTCTGGAACTTGACGTTGGCCAGGAAGCTCGTCAGGTCGTCCTTGAAGCGGTCGTACTGCGGCGTCTCGGCGGCGCGCTTCTCGGTCACGCGGATGATGTTGTAGCCCGAGTCGGTCAGGATCGGGCCGGAGGTCTGTCCGACGTCCATCGCGAAGGCCGCCTTCTCCAGCGCCGCCGGCGCGACGCCGCGCACGACGTAGCCGATGTCCCCGCCGCGCGCGGCGCTGTCGGGGTCCTCGGAGTCCTGCTGGGCCAGCGTCGCGAAGTCGGCGCCCCCGTCCAGCTTCTTCTTGATGTCCTCGGCGGTCTTCAGCGCCCGCTTGCGCTCGTTGTCGTTGGCGCCCGGCGAGAGGCGGATCAGGATGCGCGAGACGCGCACGCGCTCGGAGCTCAGCGCCTTGACCTGCCCGGCCGCCTCCATCAGGGCCGACGCGTCGTCCTCGTCCATCCCCTTCGGAGGCTCCGTGCTGCCCGTGGCGATGTAGGCCTTGATCTTGTCGAAGTACGCGCGGACCTCCGCGTCGGTCGGCGGCGCCGTCTTCGCCTTGACGTTCTCGTCGATCACCTTGCGGGCCAGGATCTGGCGCTCCAGGCGCGCGCGGAAGTCGGAGTAGTCGAGGCCCTCGGAGGTCAGCTGGTCGTCGAAGGCCTTCTGCGCGTCCGCGTCGCTGAGCGGGTTGCCCGCGTCGTCCGTCTTGAAGCGCGCGCGGATCTGGTCGACCGCGTTGTCGACCTCGCGCGAGCGGACCTTCAGCCCCTCGCGCTTGCCCTCCTCGACCAGCAGCTCGCGCGTGATCAACTGCTCGAGCACGCCCTCGCGGATCTTGCGCACCATCCCGGGGTCGGACAGGGCGGCGGGATTCGTCTTGCCCCAGTAGTCGAGAGCGGTCGCGGCCTCCTTCTGATAGCGGGACAGGAGGATCGGCGTGCCGTTGACGACGGCGACCGTCCCCTCCATCTGCATCGTCATCGGGGCGGACTTGGCGGGCTTGGCCGCCCACGCGGGGGCCGCGAGGGCCAGGATCAGCGCCGCCGCCTTACTTGAATTGCTCATCGACGACCTCCACCGGATACTTTTCCTCGACCTTCTGCAGATACTCGTCGAGCTTCTGCTTCTCGAGCAGGCGTTTGACGCGTTCGATCGTCTCGGGGTCCGTCGCGGACAGCTTGCGCTCGCCGTCCTTGCGCAGGATGTGATAGCCGAACTTGCTCTTCAGCGGGCCGCCGATCTCCCCGGTCCGCATGTGGAAGACGATCTCCTGGAGCTCGGGGATCACCTCGCCGTACATCAGGGGCGGGAAGCGCCCGCCCTGCGCGGCGGTCGCCGAGTCCAGCGAGTACTTCTCGGCGAGTTTCGAGAAGTTCGCGCCGGCGCGCAGCTTCTTGGCCAAATCCTGGGCCTTCTCGGGCGTCGCGACCAGGATGTGGCGGACCAGGACCTCGGTCGGGTGCTTCTCGATGTAGGCGCGGGCCTCGTCGTCGGTGACCTTCAGGAAGCCCTGCTTGCGCAGGCTGTCGAGCCACATCGTCGTCAGCAGGGCCTCGCTGCCGTCGCGGACCCGCTCCTCCTCGGCCCGGCGCAGGGCCTCGAGCCTCATCCGGTAGTCGGCCGAACGCGGCACGTCCGACTGCTGGGCGGCGGCGAGCACCAGCTTCTCGCGGATCAGCACGTCGAGGAACTGGCGGCGGCCGCTCGGGGTCAGCACGTAGTCCTGGTAGTCCTGCGAGACGTCGGCGAGCTTGCGCTGGAACTCGGACTGGGTGATCGTCAGCTTGCCGACGCGCGCGATCACCGGGTCCTTGGTCCCGCGGCAGGCCCCGGCGAGCAGGGCGGCGGCGATCAAAAGAGGGAAGCGCCTCATCCGGCCCATCTTACCATTTCCGCCCGATTCCGCGAGGGAGGGCCTCACGCCGCGAGGAGCTCCCGGACGGCCGCGACGGCCGCGCGGCCCTCGAGCGCCAGCCGCACCGCGTCGCCCTCGGGAGACGGCACGAACGAGACGCGGGAGCCGAAGGCCGCCAGCCAGCGCGCCGGGGCGTCCGGGCGCGGCGGGGCGTCGGCGCGGAAGCGGATCTCGACGGCCCGGTCCAGCTCGACGATCGAGTCCACGCGCGCGCGCCGGGCCTGCGCGCGCAGGGCCAGGAGCTCGAAGAGGTTGCGCACCGGCGCGGGGGCCGGACCCGACAGGCGCTCGAGCTCGGCCAGGATCTCCTTGGCCTGCTCCGGCGTCGCCTTCAGCGCGCGCTTGTAGACCTTCAGGCGCTCGAGCTCTCCCGGCAGGTAGGCCTCCGGCAGATAGGCCGGCAGGCGCAGGTCGATCGAGACCGGGCGCACGTCGTCGGCGGCGGCCTGCCCGCGCAGGCGCGCGACCTCGCTCTCGAGGATCTGCGCGTAGTAGTCCGCGCCGACCGCGTTCATGAAGCCGTGCTGGCGCGCGCCGAGGAGGTCCCCCGCGCCGCGGATCTCGAGGTCGCGCAGGGCGAGCTTGATCCCCGCGCCGAGCGCGCCGAATTCCTTCAGGGCGTCCAGGCGCTTGCGCGCGTCCTCGGCCAGGTCCTTGAGCTCGGCGTCGGACGGGTGGAACAGGTAGCAGTAGGCGCGCGCGCGCTCGCGGCCGATGCGCCCGCGCAGCTGGTAGAGCTGGGCCAGCCCGAAGTCCTGCGCGTTCTCGACGAGGAGCGTGTTGACCGACGGGATGTCGAGCCCCGACTCGATGATCGTCGAGGCGACGAGCACGTCGGACTTCCTCTGCGCGAAGTCCCACATCGCCTTCTCGATCTCGGGCCCGCGCATCTGCCCGTGGACCATCGCCACGCGCGCGCCCCCCGACAGACGCTCGATGCCCGCGACCGCCTCCTTCATCGAGCGCACGCGGTTGTGCACGTAGTAGACCTGCCCGCCGCGCGCCAGCTCGTCGGCGATCGCCGTCGAGATCACGCGCTCGTCCCAGGGCCCGACGCGCGTCACGATCGGCTGGCGCCCGGTCGGCGCGGTCTCGATCAGCGAGATGCCGCGCAGGCCGGTCAGCGCCTGGTGCAGCGAGCGCGGGATCGGCGTCGCCGACAGCGACAGCACGTCGGCATCCACGCGCACTTTTTTGAGCTTCTCCTTGTCCGAGACGCCGAAGCGGTGCTCCTCGTCGACGACCACGAGCCCGAGGTCGTGGAAGCGCACGTCCTTCTGCAGGAGCCGCGCGGTGCCGATCACGACGTCGAGCTTGCCGGCGGCCAGCGCGTCCAGCGTCGCCTTCTGCTCGGCCTTCGTCTGGAAGCGCGTCAGGATCGCGAGCGAGACCGGGAAGCCCGCCATCCGGCGCGAGAACGTGCGGAAGTGCTGGTCGGCCAGCACCGTCGTCGGGGCCAGCACGACGCACTGCTTGAGGCCGAGCGCGCACTTGAACGCGGCCCGCATCGCGACCTCGGTCTTGCCGTAGCCGACGTCGCCGACGACCAGGCGGTCCATCGGACGCGGGGCCATCATGTCCTCGAGCGTCTCGCGGATCGCGCGGGCCTGGTCCTCGGTCGGTTCGTACGGGAACGAGGCGGCGAACTCGCGCTCCATCTCGCTCTCGGGCGGGAACGCGTAGCCGGAGCGCGCCGCGCGCTGGGCCTGGATCTTCAGGAGCTCCGCCGCCAGTTCGCGCGCGCCTTCGGCGACCTGGCGCTTGACCTCCTCCCAGGTGCGCGTGTCCAAGGACGACAGGCGCGGACGCTTGCCCTCGACGCCCGAGTACTTCTGGATGCGGTCGAACTCGGTCAGCGGCACGTACAGCCGGTCCGAGCCGCGGAACTCGAGCTTCACGCAGTCCTGCGCGCCGTGGCCCGGGACCGAGACCGGCTCCAGGCCCTGGAAGCGCGCGATGCCGCGCTCCTGGTGAACGACGTAGTCGCCGTGCTTGAGCTCGCGCCAGCGCAGGGCCTGCGCGCCCTTGGCCGCGAAGCGCTTCCAGCGCCCGACGCCGCGCCAGTCGCGCTCGAAGACCTGGGAGGTCGCGAAGACCGACAGGGTCTCGCGCTCGAGGCGGAAACCCTCGCGCAGGGGGCCGATCAGGAACTGGACGGCCCCGGCGGGGAGCTCCTCGGCCAGCAGCTCCTGCAGGCGCGCGTCCTCGCCGGCGTTCAGGCTGAAGAGGAACACGCGCCGCCCGGCCGCCGCGTCGCGGCGCATCTCGTCCCAGGCGCGGCGCGGGTCGCCGGCGAA
>JAGWRY010000217.1 GCA_028869495.1 Elusimicrobiota bacterium
GTGGCCCGCCGCGCGCCCGGCGCTGGCCGCCGCCGCCGCCGCCGTCTTCGCCGCCGCCTTCCGCGAGATCGAGACCTCGGTCCTGCTCGCGGGGCCCGGCACCGAGTCCTTCGGCGCCTCCGCCTATTCCGCCTGGATGAGCGGCGGACTGCGCGACATGTCGGCCGCGGCCCTCGTCGGCGCGGTCCTGTCCGGGACGGGCGCGGTCCTCGTGCTGGCCCTCGGGCGCTCGAAGGGAAACGAAGCCGACGAAAAAGACAAAGGAGAACGAACATGAGACGGATCCTCGCGGCGGCCCTGGCCGCCCTGACCCTCGTCCCCGCCGCCTCCGCGGCCGGGACGCGCCGCAAGACCTCGGACCCCGACGCGGCCCTCTACGCGGCGGCCCGCCGCGAGGGCTCGCTGGTCTGGTACGCGATCCCGCTGCCGTACAACAAGACGGTGATCGCGCAGTTCGAGAAGCGCTACCCGGGCGTCACGGTCACGCCCCTCTACGCCGGCGGCACCCAGCTGATCCAGCGCTTCAAGCTCGAGAAGGCCGCGGGCAAGGAGATCGACGACTGCCTGTCGAGCGGCCTGACCGAGGCCTACCCGGAGTTGCGGCGCCAGGGGTGGCTGGCGCCGCTGTCCGGCCTGCCCCACTGGAAGCAGCGCCCCGCCTGGGCGAAGGACCCGCACGGCGCCTACTTCTACTACGCGAACTTCCGCGTGGTCCTGATGTGGAACACCGACCTCGTCAAGCCGGGCACCGAGCCGAAGAGCGTCGCCGAGCTGATCCAGCCGCGCTGGCGCGGACGCGTCGTGATGTTCGACCCGACCAGCGCCGGCGTCGCCGTGCCGCTCTATCGCTGGGTCGTCCAGAAACTGGGGCTCGGGTTCCCGTGGCTGAAGGCCCTGCGCGCCAACGGCGTCCTGCTCGCCAACGACGCCGCCCAGCTCGACGAGACCGTCGCCAGCGGCCGCCGCGCGGTCACGCTGACGCGCGACACCGAAGCCTTCGGCGCCCTCCAGCGCGGCGCGCCGATCGCCTTCCGCGTCCCGGAGGAGGGCTCGATGCTCCACCTGATGCCGATCGCGATCAACGCGCGGGCCCCCCACCCGAACGCGGCCCGGCTCTTCGTCGACTGGCTCCTGTCCGACGAGGGGCGCGCGGCCCTGGCCTCGCAGAAGGTCGGACTGCCCGAGGACGGCGAGGCTGTGTTCAAGCGCTCGAAGGCCTGGGCGCTGGACGCGGAGACCGTCTCGCCGACCGAGACGAAGAGCTTCGTCGACTCCGCGGTCGCGGCGCTGAAGGGCGGATGAGCGTCGTCCTCTCCGTCTCCGCCCTGTCCCTGCGGCGCGGCCCGCGCGCGATCCTCTCCGGCGTCGACTTCTCCCTCGAGGAGGGGCGCGTCGCGGCGGTCCTCGGCGTCTCCGGAGCCGGCAAGAGCACCCTGCTGCGCCTCGTCGCCGGCCTCGAGCTCCCCGACGCGGGCGAGATCCGCCTCGACGGCCGCCTCGTCACGCGCGCGGGCGAGGCGGTCGTGCCGACGCACGAGCGCGGGCTCGGGCTGGCGCCGCAGGGGCACTCGCTGTGGCCGCACCTGGACGCCTTCGAGAACGCCGCCTTCCCCCTGCGCGCGCGCGGCGTCCCCGAGGCCGAGATCGCGCGCCGCGTCGGCGGGATGCTGGAGTCCCTCGGCGTCGGCGCGCTCGCCCGCCGCCTGCCAGCGGAGCTCTCCGGCGGCGAGCGCCAGCGCGTCGCGCTCGCGCGCGCGCTGATCCACCAGCCGCGCCTGGTCCTGCTCGACGAACCGCTCAGCGGCCTCGACGCGCCGCGCCAGGTCGAGGCCCGCCGCGTCGTCTCCGAGGCCCTGCGGCGCGCGGGCGCCGCCGCCCTCTACGTCACGCACGACCACGACGACGCGCTGGCCGTCGCCGACCGCCTGCTCCTGCTCTGCGGCGGACGCCTCGCGCAGGACGGCCCCGCCGGCGAGGTCTGGCGGCGCCCCGTCAGCGAGGAGGCCGCGGTCCTGCTCGGCGCCGAGAACCGGATCTCCGGCGCCGCGCGCGGAGAAGCGGCCGAGCTCGTCGGCGGCCTGCGCATGCCGCTGGAGGCGCCGCTGCCCGAGGGCGCGCCGCTGGCCGCACGCCTTCGCCCTGAGGACCTCCTGCTGTCGTCCGACGGCGTCGGCTGGCCCGGGACCGTGCGCGCCTGCGCGCCGCGCGCGGGCTCGTTCCTCGTCGAGCTCGACACCCCCGCCGGCCTCCTCCTGGCCCGCGCCGCGGAGGCGCCCGCCCCCGGAGCGCGCCTGCGCGCCGTCCCGCGCCCGGGCCGCCTGCTGATCTACCGCACCGACACCGCCCCAAGGAGCCCCGCATGAAAAGACGCCTCGTCGCCCTCGCCGCCGCGCTCGGCCTCGCCGTCCCGGCCGGCGCCGCCGTCGCCGTCAAGCCGTACGGCTTCATCCTCGCCAACTACATGGAGAACTGGGGGCGCCCGAACGCGATCGACATCCCCGCCTCGGCGGTCTCGGCCTCGAACGCGGCGCCTCCGAACCAGAACACGTCGGATTTCACGGCCCGCCAGACCCGGCTGGGGCTGGACCTCTCCGGCGGCGAAGGGCCTTGGGGCTCGAAGCTCGCCGGCAAGGTCGAGATCGACTTCTACGGCCTGCGCAACGCCGGGGCCGCCGGCTTCGACGTCCTGGCCTCGGCGCCGCGCATGCGCCTGGCCTTCGTGAAGGCCTCCCGCGGCGCGCAGTCGGTCGTCTTCGGGCAGGACTGGGTCACCGCCTTCGCGCCGCTGTCGCCGACGTCGCTGTCGCACATGGCCTCCTCGGCGCTGGCCGGCTCCGGCAACCTCTACAACCGCCTGCCCCAGCTGCGCTGGGACGCGGACTGGGCGCTCGGCGGCCCGTGGAGCGCGCGCACGTCCGTCGCCGTCGTGCGCTCGTTCAGCGCCGACGAGGCCGGACGCACCTCCGGCACGGCCACGAACGCGACGGCCGCCGACCTGGCCGGCTCGGGAGAGTTCTCGGGCGGCCCCGCCTACCAGGCGCTCGTCGAGCTCCGGCGCGAGATCGCCGGGAGGCTCTGGCGCGTCGGCGCCTCGATGCAGTACCTGCGCGAGTCGTTCAACGCCTCCGTGCCCGCGCCGACGGGCGCGACGAACAGCCGCGTCGAGGGGCTGATCGGCTCGGCGCACTTCGTGCTCCCCGTCCTCTCGCGCCTGACGCTGTCCGGCGAGGGCTTCTACGGGCATTCGGATCAGAACGTGAACGGCATCGGGCAGGTCTACGACGACAACGGGATCGTGCGCACCTCGCAGGCGCGCGGCGGCTTCGTCCAGGCCGAGGTGAAGCCCGCCCAGAAGTGGCGCCTGCACGCCTACGCCGGCTTCGAGAGCATCGACGAGCTCGGCCTGGCCGCCGGCAGCGAGTACCGCAACGAGACCGTCGGCATCAACGCGATGTGGGACGTCAGCCCGGAGATGACGCTCGCCCTCGAGTTCGGGCGCATCCACACGTACTACGTCGGCGCCCTGTCCGGCGAGAACAAGAACGCCGGGCTCTCCGCGCAGTACAAGTTCTGACGCCGGCCGGCCGCGGCCGGGAGGAGGGCGCCGTCGGTGGACGGCGCGGCGCGTGCTGTTGTATCCTAAGGCGCTCGTGATCACCCTCCTCCTGGCCGCAGTCTGGCCGGCTCTCCTGCCCGCCGTCCCGGCGCGGGCCGCCGCCGGGTTCGAGCAATCCAACCGGCGCGCGACGTTCGCGTGCGTCCGGTACGACCCGCAGGTCCTCTTCTCCCGCCGCCCGAACTGCTCGGGCTGGGCGAGCCGCGACGGGATCCGCTCGTGGATGTCGTACAACGCCCTGGGCCTGCGCGACAAGGACTACCCGCCGAAGCCGGCGCGCGGCGTCCTGCGCGTCCTCTTCACCGGAGGCTCGATGATCTCGGCGCCGGGCCTCGCGGAGAAGGACGATCCGGCGCGCGTCTTCGAGGCCGAGCTCCGGCGCCGCGGCCTACGCGCGGAGGTCATCAACGCCTCCGGAGAGGGCTACGTCGGCTGGGAGAACGTCGTGCGCCTGCCGCGCTACCTCGCCGCCTACTCGCCGCAGGTCGTCATCTACCATCTCGAACCGCACTACCTGTTCAGCGACCGCGCGCTGTGGCTCGACCTCTGGTTCCGCGACGGCAAGATCGCCGGACGGATGGGCGCCCTTCGCTTCCTGCCGTCCCCCCTGCGCGCGCTCCTCAAGGACCGCCACCGCCTCATCTTCTATCTGCACAACTACATCGAGCAGTGGGACCGCATCCGCGCGTCCTGGCAGCTGGCCGCGATCCGCGACCCCGGCGCCAAGCTCGACGACCTGCTGAAGCCGACCGTCGCGGAGCTCGCGCAGATGCGCGACGCCAGCCGCGCGGCCGGAGCGCGCTTCTACGTCGTCTACGACGGCGACGAGGCCAACGCCGACGAGTTCCTCCGGGTCCGCAACACCTACTGGGCGGCGCGCCTCGCCCAGCATGTCTGGGTCCGCCAGTTCCATCTCCCCGGCTCCGCGGTCGTCGACCGCCTGCGCGGGGCCGGCTTCCGCGTCCTGTCCCTCGCCGCGGTCGACGCGCAGCTGACGGCGCCCGAGAACTGCCTCCCGGGGGATTACCACTGGAACGAGCGGGGCGCGCGGATCTTCGGCGCCGCGACGGCCGAGCGGTTCGCGCGGGACTGGCGCTCCCGCCGTCCGGCTCCGGCCGGGCCCGCGAAGCGCCTTGACGGGAAGGGATTTGCGGGCCATAGTAGTAGGAAGCCCTCATGACGAGCCCTGCCAGCCGACGGGATCTGCTCGAAGCCGCCGCGGCCGAGGTTCGGGCGCACGACCCCGCCGCGCTCAAGGCCCTCGGCCTCCTGCCGCGCCACGACCTGTTCTTCCCGGCGATCTATTACCCGCCACTGACGATGTACGAGGGCGCCGACGGCCGGGACCCTCTCGCCGGCTTCGAATGGACCGGCCGCGACCGCACCTGCCTGTACGTCCACATCCCGCAGTGCCCGTCGCGCTGCACGTACTGCCACTGGATGATCAGCCTCAGCAACTCGCCCGCCGACATCGACCTCTACCTCGACCACCTCGAGAAGGAGATGGACCTGTGGCGCTCGCGCCTCGGCGGCGCGGCGCCGCGCCCCTCGTCGGTCCTGATCGGCGGCGGCACGCCGACGCTCCTGTCGGCGGCCCAGCTCGAGCGCCTGCTGACGGCGCTGGCCGCGCGCTGCGACCTGAGCCTCTGCCGCCAGTTCTCCGTCGAGGCCGAGCCGGCGACGCTGCTGGGCGCCGCCGGCCTCGAGAAGCTCCGCGTCATGAAGGACCTGGGCGTCGACCGGATCAGCATGGGCGTGCAGGCCTTGGACGACGCGGTCCTCAAGCACATGGCGCGCCCGCACGACGCCGCGGAGGCCGTCGCGGCGATCCGCCAGATCCGCCGCGCCGGGATCGCCAGCGTCTCGATCGACCTGATCTACGGCTTCCCGGGGAGCACGCCGGAGAAGTGGGCCGAGACGATGGAGACCGCGCTGTCGCTGGACATCGACGCCTGCCAGCTCTACCGCCTGCGCATCGTCCCGCACGGCGACAAGGTCGGCGCGGTGCGCGAGAGCCACCGCAAGTCCCCCGACCGCTTCCCGCCGCTCGAAGAGGTCTACCTGATGAAGGCGCTCGGCAAGGTCGCCGCCGAGCGCCGCGGCTTCGCCGAGAACCTGCGCCGCCTCTTCACCCGCTCCCCGCGGCACATCTCCTACTACCTGCGCGACTACGGCTGCCGCCTCTACGACAACCTGGGGATCGGCGTCTCGTCCTGGTCCAGCCTCGGCGACCGCCTGCTGATGAACACCGGGACGAACCTGAAGGCCTACTACGCGATGATCGCCGCTGGCCGCCTGCCGGTGGACCGCGTCCACGTCCGGACGGTCGACGACGAGCGCCGCCGGACCCTGGTCCTGCCCTTGAAGGGCTACGGCGTCTCGAAGACGCGCTATCGCGAGCGGACCGGGCGCGGCGTCGGGGAGCTCTTCGGCCCCCGGATCGCCCTGCTCGAGAAGCATGGGCTCCTCGAGCAGAACGAGGCGCGGCTGGCGCTCACCCCGCGCGGCGGCTTCTTCGCCGACGAGGTCATCATGCAGTTCTACGCGCCGCGCTATCTCCCGTTCCCGCGCGAGGACTACGCCGCCGCCGAGCTCAACCCCCACCGACCCGCGGGGACCGCCGCGACGCTCCGCGGCTGAGCGCGCGGTCAGCCGCGCAGGCAGGCGGCGGCCAGGCCGCCGACCGCGGCCAGCGTCCCCAGGAGCGCCCGCCAGCCGATCCTCTCGCCGAAGGCCGCGGCCGACATCGGTAGGACGAAGAGCGGGACCGTCGCCAGCAGGGCCCCGACCAGCCAGGCGTCGGTCAGGCGCAGGGCCACGATCGTCAGGAAGAAGCCGCCGAAGGTGGCGACGAAGACGACGAGGAAGAGGGCGCGCAGGCGCCGCGCGCCGCGCAGGGAGGCCAGCCCCGGGCGCGCCGCCCCGGTCGCCGCGCCGCCGAGCA
>JAGWRY010000218.1 GCA_028869495.1 Elusimicrobiota bacterium
ACGGCAAAGTCGTCGAGACCGGCTCCTTCAACTACTCGCCGAACGCCGAGAAGAACAGCTTCGAGAACTCGAACTGGTTCGACGTGCCGGAGCTGGCCGCGCGCTACGCGGCCTACTTCGAGCGCATGTTCTCGGCCGGCTTCGCGCCGCGCAAGCCGCGCCGCGAGCCGCAGTGGAAGGCGTCGGCCGGCCCGGCCGCCTAGGCGCCGCGCCCCGGCGCGCGGCGGAACAGGAACTCGTTGCAGCCGTGGCCGCCGCCGCAGGTCGAGAGCCCCCGCGGCTCGAAGCCGCGCGCGCGGCAGAAGCCTTCGATCTCCTCCGGCGCGGCGGCCTCGAACGGCCAGCCGCCGACCCAGTCCACGACGTCGTGCCAGGCCGACATGCCGCGGTTTCGGGCGTAGGCGCGCCAGCTCGCCGACGGGTCGCCGCGCCTGAGCAGGTCGCGCGCGAAGGTCGGACCCCACAGGACGGCCGCGCCCAGGACGAGCAGGACGGGACGCAGGAAGCCCGGCAGGCGATTGTAGAGCCGCTTGACCGCGGTCCAAACGCGGGTCCGGAAGCCCTGGTCGTTGTAGATCGCGACGTACAGGAGGCCGCCCGGCTTCACCCGCTCCCCCGCCAGCTCCAGCGCCCGGCGCAGGTCGCCGGTGTGGTGAAGCACGCCCCAGCTGTAGACGACGTCGAAGCGGCCGAGCCCGTCCAGGAACCCCGCGTCCAGGGCCGAGCCCCGGAGCACGATCCAGCGGGGATCGTCCGGGAAAAAGCGCTCCTTCAGGGCCCGCGTGCAGGCGACGCTGTCGGCGTCGTAGTCGAAGGAGACGATCCGCTCGGCGCCCAGGCGCCGGGCCGCCAGCGAGAAGAGGCCGCTGCCCGAGCCGATGTCGAGGAAGCTCGCCCCCTTCAGGTCGGGGCGGCCCAGGAAGCGGCGCAGGGAGGCCTCGGCCTCCGCGACGCGCGCCTCGTCCAGGCGCTCGAGGAAGGCGCTCCAGTTCCGGCCGAAGGCGAAACGCTCCGCGTCGGGCATCCGACGCATTGTTTCATAATTCGACGCGCGGCGGAACGCCGGCGCGCGCTCGGGCAATAACGTTGCTTTACAATGGCCTGATGGAAGGCGCCCACCCTCGCCGCCCCGCGCCCTTCGATTTCTCGAAGGCCCCGCTCCTCGTCATCTGGGAGACGACGCGCTCGTGCGCCTTGGCCTGCTCGCACTGCCGCGCCGACGCGGACCTGACGCGCGACCCCCGCGAGCTGAGCACCGCTCAGGGCAAGGACCTGATCGACCAGACCGCCGCGATGGGCACGCCGATCCTGGTCCTCTCCGGCGGCGACCCGCTGGTGCGCGAGGACCTCGAGGAGCTGGTCGCCCACGGCCGCGCGCGCGGCCTGCGCGTGGGCACGATCCCGGCCGCGACGCCGAACCTGACGCGCGCGCGCCTGGCGCGCCTGAAGGACGCCGGCCTCGACCAGGTCGCCTTCAGCCTGGACGCGGCCGACGCGGCCGGGCACGACTCCTTCCGCAAGGCGCCCGGCGCGTTCGCCCACGTGATGAACGGCGTGCGCTGGGCCGGGGAGCTCGGCCTGCCGATGCAGATCAACACCTGCCTCGGGGCCTGGAACATCGCCGACTTCGAGCGCATCGTGGACTTCGTCTCGGCCCTGCCCATCGCCTTCTGGGAGGTCTTCTTCCTGATCCCGGTCGGGCGCGGCGCCGCGCTCGGCGGCCTGACCCCGGAGCAGTTCGAGCGCGTCTTCGCGCGCCTGCGCCGGCTGTCGCAGGAGGCGGACTTCGTCGTGAAGCTGACCGAAGGCCAGCACTTCCGGCGCCACGTCCTGCGCGCCGAGGCCGAGGCCGGCGCCGGGGCGGCGGCGCGCGCCGAGCGCACCGTCGCGCGGCCGGCCAGC